>JAJYJR010000500.1 GCA_021789355.1 Chloroflexota bacterium
TTCCGATCTTTCCGTGGCCATCGACGGAAGAGCAAGGCAGCCACCGCTGTCGCTGACGTACTGGACACCCCCCGATGAGCCCGGACTACGAGGCCGCGATCCGGACCGCCGTCGAGCAGCTCGTGGCCGCGATCCGTACCACGCTGCAGGCCGAGCTGGCCGCCCAGATGCCGAGCCCGGTGCGCGAGCGGCTGCTCGCGGTGGACGAGGCCGCGGTCGCGCTCGGGATCGGGCGCAGCCGGCTGTACGAAGAGATCGGAGCGGGGCGCGTGCGCTCCGTCAAGGTCGGCCGGCGGCGGCTCATCCCGGAGTCCGCGATCACGGCCTATATCGGAGCTTTGGCCGACGCCGAAGGCCGAGGGTCACGATGAAGAAGAAAGCCGGCACGTTGTCCGGTCAGGGGCCGGGCGGTGACGACGAGGTTCGTGTCGACCGCGCGGACATCCTGACCGTCATGACGAACGTGCGGAGGGTGTACGAGAACGTGCACATGCTCGCGGACGAGGGCATCGTCCCGTTCGACGTGCTCGACCTGCGGCCGGCCCTCGCGATCCTGCGTGAGTGGAGGAGCGGCCCCCATGAGTGACGCCATGGTTCCGACCAACGGCGGCTCGATCGACATGGCCGTCCTCGCCGTCCATCCGGATGCCGTACTCCACGAGCCCAGGCCGACGCGCCCGATGCCGGAGTCACCGGGGTCCGATGACGAGCTTGATCTTGATGTTGATGTCGAGGATCTGGTCCCACCGCCGTCGAATCCGATGGCCGTCGCCCGGCGGCTCGTCGCCGAGCGGTACAGCGACGGCGCGACCGACCTGCTCCTGACCTGGCGCGGTGGGTTCTACCGCTGGGATGGTCGATGCTGGCGAGAGTCGGACGAGGCGGCGATCCGGGCCGAGGCATACCGCTTCCTGGAAGAGGCCGAATACATGGCCATGACCAGCACCGGACCCGAGCGCCGGCCCTGGGAGCCGACACGACCCAAGATTGCGAACGTCCTGGAGGCACTGCGCGCGGTGACGCACCTCCCGGTGACGGTCCAGCCGCCCGCCTGGCTGGATGGGGAGGGCGGCCCCGATCCGCGCGACCTCCTGGTCACCGCCAACGGCATCCTCCACGTGCCGACCCGGCAGCTCCTGCCGCACGACCCGCGCCTGTTCGTGACGCACGCCGTGCCGTTCGCCTACAACGCGGACGCTCCGGAGCCGACGCAGTGGCTGGCCTTCCTGCACGAGCTGTGGGGGGACGACGCCGAGTCGATCGCCCTGGCCCAGGAGATGGCGGGCTACGTGGTCTCGGGCGACACGAGCCTGCAGAAGCTCCTGCTGCTGGTGGGTCCGACGCGGGCCGGCAAGGGCGTCTTCGCGAACGTCCTGTCCGCGCTCGTCGGCCGGCACAACGTGGGGGCTCCGACGCTGGCCGGCCTCACCACCAACTTCGGGCTGCAGGATCTCATCGGCAAGACGCTCGCCGTGGTGTCCGACGCCCGGCTCGGGGCGAAGTCGAATGTCGCCGCGCTCGCCGAGCGCCTGCTCTCGATCAGCGGTGAGGACGCGCTCACCATCGACCGCAAGCACCGCGTCCCCTGGACCGGTCGCCTGGGCGTCCGCTTCCTGCTCCTCACCAACGAGCTGCCGCGCTTCAGCGACGCGAGCACCGCCCTGGCCAAGCGGTTCGTGATCCTCGTGCTCACCCGCTCGTTCTACGACCAGGAGGACCCGGCCCTCCTCACCAAGCTCCTGCCCGAGCTGCCGGGCAACCTGAACTGGGCGCTCGATGGCCTCGATCGCCTGCGGGCTCAGGGGCACTTCAGCGAGCCGGCATCCGCGCGCGACGCGATCCGGGAGCTTGAGGACCTGGCCTCGCCGATGGGCGCCTTCCTGCGTGACCGCTGCCTCGTCGCTCATGACCAGCACGTCGCGGTGGACGACCTGTGGGTGGCCTGGAAGGCGTGGTGCGAGGACCAGTCGCAGTACCACGGCACCAAGCAGACGTTCGGCCGCGACCTGCGCGCCGCCGTCGCCGGCCTGCGCATGAGTCAACCGCGCGGTGATGGCGACCAACGCCATCGCGACTACATCGGCGTGGGACTCCGAACAGACAATGATCACGAACGCGTGCCACGCGTGCCAGATGGCCCCGAACCCGAGCGTGGCACGCATGGCACGCGGTCCGCGCCATTGCCGCCTGCGTCGTCGGACGGCCGCGATGATCTCGCCGTCGAGGAGGACTACCCGGAGTCGGCGTGCGACGGGACTGATGAGGGTACCTCGGCGCCGGACGCCGGCTCCTCAGCTGACGGAGGCGAGCGGTGATCGGCTCCCTCCGCGTCGCCCTGTACGCCCGCGTCTCGACCCGGGACAAGGACCAGGACCCCGAGCTCCAGCTCGACGCCCTACGCGCCTACGTCGCGGCGCGAGGGTGGGAAGGTGTCGAGTACGTCGACCAGGCGGCCGCGGGGGATCTCGCCCATCGCACCGCCTGGGCGCGCCTGCTGGCCGATGCCGCCCAGCGCAAGGTCGACCTCGTCCTGGTGTGGAAGCTCGACCGGGCGTTCCGCTCGACGCTGCATGCCTTGGCCACGCTGCGCGACCTGGAGCATGCCGGGGTGGGCTTCGCCTCCCTCACCCAGCCCGAGCTCGATACCACCAGCGCCACCGGCCGCCTGGTGTTCACGATCCTCGCCGCGGTGGCCGAGATGGAGCGCGAACTCATCGCCGATCGCGTGCGGGAGGGGATGCGCCATGCCGCCCGGCAGGGCAAGCGCATCGGCCGGCCTCCGGTCACGGCGCGACCCGCCTTCGCCCGCCGCTGGCCGGCAGTCCGCGCCGAGGTCGTCGCCGGCCGTCTCTCCCGTCGGCAGGCCGCCCGCCGGCTGGGGATCGGCACGGCCACTCTGGCTCGGCTCCTGGCCACGGACACGACGGAAGGCCTAGCACATAGCCATGACTGACACCCGGATCAGCCCGACCGATACCGCCATCTGCCGCCTGCTGGCCGCGGGACCGCTCCCCACGGCCGCGCTTGCCACCGGGCTCGGCATCCCCGAACGGACCGCCCGGCATCGCCTGTACCGGCTGCGGCAAGCCGGTACCGTGGTCAGCGGGCCCGACGGGCGGCACCGCCTTGCCGCACCCGTACCGGCCGCGCCTACCGCGGGATCGGTACACCTTGCCGCGTCCGCAGGAGACCTTGCCGCGCCCGTACCCGCCGCCCCTATCGCGACAGGCTTGCCGGCCCTTGCCGCGCCCGTACTGGTCGCCCCGATCGCGGGACCCGTGCCGCCCCGTGATCGCACCGCCGCAGACCGTGCCGCGCCCGTTAGGATGCCCGACCACCCGGACCACGATGGGTTATCTCCGCGGCACGTCGGCGGCCGGAGGACGGCCGCGATCCTTGCCGCAGCGGTGTTCGGGCTTGCCGCGGCCGCAGGCATTGCCATCACGGTGGCGATCCACCGCAGGGCACCGCCAGCGCCACCGCCACTCGCGCCAGCCCGACCACTAGCCACGGGGTTCGGCTATCCGGGCGACCCGTGGGGAGGGATGCCGTGGTAGCCCGTAGACGGCCGCGACCTGGCTGCCGGGCAATGACCGAGTTCGTGCCCCCGTGCACGGTCCCGACCCGTTCCGCCACCGCCCCGCGTCGCCAGGCCCCGGGAGGATCTGACCATCCCGACCACGATCCACCGTCGCCTGCCGGTTCGCCCTCCGCTCTACCGGATGCGGGCCGAGCTGGCTCTCGCGGTCATCCCGGCGGAGAGCATCTCCGTGGTGGTGACGGATCCGCCGCAGGGGGGGTTCATCTGGGGCGAGCCGGTGATGACCGGGCCATTCGCTGACTTCGGCGCGATCTGGCGCGTGGTCCGGCCCGTGGAGGAGCTCGCATGGGCCCGCCGGAGACCAGCCTGGGCCGTCTCGGGGGCGTCCCTATACTGCGGCCATGCACGAGCAGGGCCACCCGCTGAGCACATCCTCATGGGGATCACCGGCGAGGTCGTGGGGGCGGTGAGCGTGCACCTCGTGCCAGAGGCGCCGGCGCGCAGGCAGGACGCCGGTCGGGAGGGCGCGTCGGCGCTGACTGCCCGCCGGCCTCTCGCCGGGTTCGTGCGACGCCCCTGAGCCACCATGCCGCCCGACGCGCTGTTCTTGCTCCTGGGGGCGATCGGCAGCGAGGTCGTCGCGACGGCGGCGCTCAAGGCGGTGGACGGCCTCGCCCGCCCCATCCCGCTGGCGCTCGTGGTCGGCGGCTACGCCGTCTCGTTCTATCTGCTCTCCCTCAGCCTCCAGCGGATCCCGCTCGGGGTGGCGTACGCGATCTGGTCGGGCCTGGGGACCGCCGCGATCGTGGGCATCGGGTGGCTCGTGTACGGGGAGGGGCTCGACGGCCCGCGGCTGGTCGGGATCGCCCTGATCGTGGTCGGAGTCGTCGTGCTGAACGCGTTCTCGCCGGCCCGCGCCTGATGGCCGTCCCGGCCCGACCGCGTGCGGTCCGCTCCGAAAGGGGACCCTCGCCCGGAGGCTGTTCTCGTGCGGCGGAGGGCCGGGGCTCGTGCCACGCCAGAAGGAGGTCATTCTGGCGCAGGGAAGGCGCCACGCATGACATCGAGGGAAGGGGTGGTCGAGTCAGCGTTGCATTTGAGGGCCGATCCAGGGCTGGGCACGTGCGACACTGGCAGGGTTGTGAACCCGGACGGAGAGGGGATGCGCCATGGGCACCAGCCCAAGGCGGGCGGTCCAGCGGGCGAGGTTGTGGGCGAGCACCTGGACCGCCAGCCAGGCCCCGTTGGCGGCGAAGCGGCCCGAGGGCAGGTGGTTCAGGCCCACCCCGTACTTGAGATCGCGGATGGCGTTCTCGATCTCGGCGTGGCGGCGGTGGTCGGCCTCCAGGGCGAGCGGG
>JAJYJR010000020.1 GCA_021789355.1 Chloroflexota bacterium
TTACGAAACAGCTGCTCTACCGCTGAGCTACGTCGGCGCGCCGGCTAGTCTAGCAGGCCGCCCACGCTCGTCGGGGCCCCTGGTCCGGGTTCGACGGTGAACTTTCACGGCACTTCACGAGCGAAGAGGCGGTTGCCTGCCGCCCGGAGCCGGTACAGCGCGGCCGCGACGGAAGACAAGTGGCGAACGCTGTCGTCCCCGTGGCTCAGCTCGTCGGCGATCTCCTGGTCGAGCCGGCGGGCAATCCTGTAAACGTGGCGAGTCGTGACGCCACAGAGCCCCGCCACATGGACGGCGGTGCCCGTGACGAGCAGGGCAATCCGACGTCCAAGTCCAGGAACGGTCGAGGCCCCTGCCGGTCAGCGTGTCCGGCCAAGCCCCGTTGCTCGACCATCAGGATGGCAGCGGCGAAGAAGAGCGCCACCCACAGCGCGAGGGCGATGTTCGAGACGAATATCTGGATCGGGTCAGCCATCCGGAGGCTCAGGACGGCCTCGGTCAGCAGCCCGACGCCGAGCCCGAGGATGGTCGCCCGTCGCACGTGAAGCGACGGCCCGTGGTGGGGCCATGGAGGCCGCGCCCGGCCCCAGTTGATCGCCAGCGCGATGGCGCCGACGCCGAAGACGGCGACCATCCCGACGGCCAGGGTTTCGACGAGCGCCAGGAACGGCGTGTCCGACCGCGTGCTGATGGTCGGGGCGGCGACCGCCAGGACGATCAGCCCAACGGTCATGGCCTGCCGCACCTGCAACGGGGGCCTCGGCTCCTCCATCACGGCATCACCATTCGCCGACGGCTTCGAGGGCGCGGAAGCACCAGACCACGTAGGGAGCGACGAGCGCCACGAGGACGAGCCCCTTCACCATGCCCAGGTAGGCCGGCAGCACGAGAGTGAGTGCCAGCGCGGCAACGATGACGGGGCCATCGCCGAGGGTGACCCGTGTTCGCAGCCTTCGGTCCTTGATGCGGTGGTTCTTCAGCCCCAGCAGGGTCGAGCCGACGAGAGCCATGACCACCCACACCCAGATCTCGCGGGTGTCCGGCCCGTTCGGTGTCTGGACCGTGTAGCCGTAGGTGACGTAGCCAAACAGCGCCCCGAAGGCGAGCACGTAGGCCCAGAGAGACACGGATCGGACGCTCATTGCCCTGACCCCCTCGATGTGAACGAGGTCAGGATCGACGCGGCGCGCGCCCGGCGTCAAGAACCCTTTCGCCTCTTGGCCCCGACGGCTATTTGGAGACGCTCACCAGGATCGGCTCACTCCGGGCGGCCAATCCGATGCTGCCGTCGGTGAGGTCCTCGACGAGTCCACCCGCCAGCTGGCGTCGGGCCGTCCGGCGCAGTCTCAGCCGGCGGCCTCCGGCATCGCCTGAAGCGACCGGACGGGCGAGAGGAGCACCGCGAGGAACGGCAGGCACGACCCGAGCGCGCCGATCCAGATGGCGTTGTGGACGCCCACGCCCGTCGCCACGAGGCCACCGAGGATCGAGCCGATCGGGATCGTCCCCCAGACGATGAAGCGCATCGTCGCGTTCATCCGGGCCTGGATGGCGATCGGAGAGACGGCCTGGCGGTAGCTCACCTGGTTGATGTTGTAGACGACGTTGGCGAAGCCCCCCAGCGCGACCGAGGCGACGAGCCAGGCGACGGGCGCGCCGTGGGGCGCGAGCGGCAGGAGCAGCATGGCCGGTCCGTTGAGCGCCACGGATCCGACGATCGCCCGGCCGAGCCCGGCTCGAGCCGCAACGTGGTTGGCCACGAGCGCCCCGCCGAGGGTGCCGAGCGCCCCGATCCCGAAGATCGCCCCCGCCATGGCCGCGCTCAGTCCGAGCTCCCGATACAGGTAGACGGGAATGATCGCGTAGACCATGTTGCTGCACAGGTTCGCCGAGGATGTGGTCGCGGCGATCGCCCGCAGGTACGGGTTGCCAAGCACGAAGCGGAGCCCCTCGGCGACCTGGCGCTGGAGCGGTTCGCGGGCCAGGCCGGCGGCTCGCCGCTCCGCCTCGGGGTGCGGTTCGGGGCGCTTGATGCTCCAGACGAAGAGCGCCGAGGCGAGGTAGCTGAGCGCGTCGGCAATGATCGCGTAGGGCGCGCCGATGGCCCCGATCAGGACACCCCCGAGCCCGGGCCCGACCACCGCGGCTGAGGCCTCGCTCGCCTGGAGCTTGCCGTTGCCCTCGACGAGCTCGTCCCGCTCCACGAGCGCCGGGAGGTACGACTGGTAGGCGACGTCGAAGAAGACCGTGGCGACGCCGGCGGCGAAGCTCACGAGGTAGAGCTGCCAGATCGTGAGGATCTCCAGCCCCCAGGCCATGGGGACGGTGCCGAGCGCGACAAGGCGTACGAGATCGCCCGAGACCAGGACCGGGCGCCGCCGCATGCGATCCAGCCAGGCACCGGCCGGGAGGGTGAACAGCAGGAAGGGGAGGAACTGCAGGGCGCCCAGCAGCGCCACCTCGAAGGGTGTCGCGTGAAGGAGCACGGTCGCGATGAACGGGATGGCCAGCAGGCTCACCTGGGAACCGAACTGGCTGATCGTCTCGCCGACCCAGAGACGCCGGAAGTCGACCTCGCGCAGGAGCCCGAGGCGGTCCCGCACCGGGCGGGCTGCCGACTCGCCGGAGGGGATCACGCAGGTTCGCCGGTGGGGAAGACGTCGACCTGGATCTCGACGTCGCGCGCATCGGGACCCGGCGGACGGGCGATGTACGCATCGATGATCGCCACGAGTTCGTCTGCGAGCGCGCGAGTCTGGGCGGGGCTGAGGCGGGCGACGAAGGCCGAATCCTCGGCGGCGTCGTGCCATGCCCCGCTCCATCGCTCGCGCTCATTCAGCCACTTCTCGATGCGCTGCTCGGAGATGCGCTGCCGCTCGCCGCTGACCACGCGAAGGGCCTCGCGGGCGACTTCGTCCCCGACGAACTCGGACGGGTGGATCTCGATGACGTCCGACGTCGCGCGCCACCAGCGCTCGCGACCCATGCCGCGGCCCGGCTCAGGTTCCACGAACCCGTGGCGGGCGAGCATCCGCAGGTGATAGCTCGTCGCAGCGCTCGACTCGCCGAACTGGCGGGCGAGCTGCGTCGCGGTCGCCGGGCCCTCCCGACGCAGCCGGTCGCGGATCCGGATCCTGAGCGGATGCGCGAGGGCGATGAGCGAGCGGGCGTCGAGTCGGCGCCGCGAAACTCCGGCGTCCATCTATCCAAAGATACCTTTGCAAATGAGTCTTGGCAAGACTCCGGGCGCGAAGAATGCGCCGTGATCGGGCTTGATCGGGGGTCCCATCGAGCAGGTGGCCGTCCGGGGCGCGGCGGGTTGCCCTGTGGGACGCAGGAGTAAGCGGACCAGATCGGGGCCGACAGCTACGCCCCTGACGTGGGCTCCGCAGTCGAGGTGGTCAATGGGTGGTGAGCAGCTGAGCCTGGTCAGGAGGCGCCGAGCGCCCGGGGCTGCCGGTCAGGCGCGTCCGGGGCGGCCGAGCGCCTGTGGGTGCCGGTCAGGCACGTCCGGCTTCGACGGCGGACGCGCGACGCGTCCGGGCGGTGTCCCCGGCCACGTACGTCATCGCGCTCGCGGCAAGGACGATCACGGCCGAGACGACCAGGGCGTGGGCCATGCCGACCGTGAAGGCGCTCATGATCGGCGCGCCAAGCTGGACCGAGGTCCCGAGGAAGATCTCGCCCACCAGGCGCCCCGGAATCGCCGCGGCCGCGACCGCCAGGGCAAGGGCGAAGCTCGTCACCATCCCGGTCTGGCGGAAGGTGGCGAGCGTGGCGCTCGCCACTCCCAGTCGCTCCGGCGGCGCGGCACCCATGACCGCACTCGTGTTGGGCGACCAGAAGAGCCCCCCGCCGAGCCCGAGGACGAGCAGGCCGGCCAGGAGGACGGGGTACTCGGAGGTCTCCGTGAGCTGCGCGAGGAGGAGGCAGGCGACGGCCTGGAGCACCAGCCCGGCCGTGGCCGGCAGACGCGCCCCGACGCGGTCGGAGAAGGCGCCGCCGATCGGCCCCACCACCGACTGGACGAGCGGGAGCGGCAGGATCATGAGGGCCGCCTGCAGGGGCGCAATGCCCTTCACGCCCTGCAGGTAGAAGAGCACCAGGAAGTTCACCGCGAACATGCTGAGGCTCTGCAGGGTGGCGGCCGCGGTCCCGAAGGTCAGGATCCGCGAGCGGAACAGGGAGGGATCGATGAAGTGGATCCCGGCCCCGCGCTCGCCGAGGACGAAGAGCCCCTCGAGGACGATCGCCGCCCCGATCAGGCCCAGGGTGGGGGCGGAGAGCCAGCCCCACGAGACCGCCTGCGAGAGGGCGACAAGGAGGCAGGTGATGCCGCCCGAGAAGAGGACCATGCCGCGGAGATCGAAGCGCTCGACGCGCCGCGATGCTCCCAGCTCGTGGAGCGCCAGGTAGGCCCAGGCCGTGCCGAAGATCCCGATCGGCAGGTTGACGAGAAAGATCCAGCGCCAGGAGGCGACGGCCAGGATGGCGCCGCCGGCCACCGGCCCCACGACGCTGCCGATCGCCCACGTCACGGAGTTGATGCCCATCGCCCGGCCGCGTTCGCCCGACGGGAAGGCCTCGGTCAGGATGGCCATGCCGTTCGCCATGAGCATCGCCCCGCCGAGCCCCTGGACGAGCCGGAAGAAGACGAGCTGGAGCCCCGTCCCGGCGAGTGCGCAGAGCAGCGACCCGACGGTGAAGACCGCGAACCCGAGGTTGTAGAGGCGCACCCGGCCGAACATGTCGGCCAGCCGGCCGAAAAGCATGAGGCAGACGGTGCTCATGAGGATGTAGCCCATGAGCACCCAGATCATCGTCAGCAGGTCCGAGTGGAGCGTCGTCATGATGGTGGGCAGGGCGAGGACGACGATCGAGGAATCGATCGCCGACATGGCCGCCCCCAGGGTGGTGACCGAGAGGGCAACCCACTTGTAGTCGATCGGCCGCCGCAGCCCCTGCGGCGGCCGATCCGCCCGGCCTCGGCCCGCCGGTGCCGCCTGCGACTCCACGTCCGATCCAGGTCCGCCCAGGTTCATCAAGACCCTCGCCGTGTCACGGGCTCGACGCCCATTCCCGGGTGCGCACGCCGCGGGAACTCTCGGAGTACAGCCGCAGTCGCGATCGCCCGGACGCGCCCTACAGGATGGGCCGACTCGGCGTTCCCTGCAAAGGCTCGGCGCAGCCGGTCCGGCGGCGCAGTCGCCGCCGTGTGGGGGCCTCTCCGGTCGTGGCGGGCCTGCCTCCCGGCTACCATGGCATCCATGGCGGCGGCAGGGCGGTGATCCTCGTCTGCGGCGAGGCGCTGGTCGACCTCGTCCCGGTCCCGGTCGGCGGGGAGGCCGCCTATCTCCCGAGGGCCGGCGGATCGCCGTACAACGTGGCCGTGGGGCTCGTGCGCCTCGGCCAGGAGGTCGCGTTCCTGGGCCGCTTCTCCCACGACCGTTTCGGACGCCTGCTGCGGGACCGGCTGACGGCGAACGCGGTCCGGCTGCTCGGCCCGCCCGACGGAGGGGGGCCGACCGCCCTGGCGGTCGTCCACCTGGAGCCGGGCGGCGAACCCGAGTTCGCCTTCTACGGAGAGGGGACGGCCGACCGTTCCCTTGCGCCCAGCGACCTGCCCGCGGCCCTGCCGGAGGGGACGGCGGCCCTCCACTTCGGCTCGATCTCCCTCGTCCGGGAGCCCGGCGCGTCGGCCTTCGAGGAGCTCATGCGGCGCGAGGCCGGGCGGCGGGTCATCAGCCTCGACCCCAACGTTCGGCCCGGCCTGATCGCCGATCGGGCCGCCTACCTGCGGCGGCTCGCCGGCTGGCTCGCCCTGGCCGACGTGGTCAAGGTCAGCCGGGCCGACCTCGGCTGGATCCAGCCGGGCGAGGAGCCCGAGGCGGTCGCCCGGGCCTGGCTGGCCGCCGGGCCGGCGCTCGTCGCGGTGACCCGGGGTGCGGAAGGCGCGATCGCCTTCACCGCCACCGACCGAGTGGCGGTCCCGGGCATCCGCGTTCCCGTGGCCGACACTGTGGGCGCCGGCGACGCGTTCACGGCCGGCCTCCTGGCCGGCCTGGCGGAGGACGGCCGGCTGGACCGCTCGCGCCTCGGCGAGCTGTCGGAGGCCGTGCTCGAGGCGTGCCTCGGGTTCGCCAACGCGGCCGCGGCCCTGACCTGTACGCGCCCCGGCGCCGAGCCGCCGACACGGGAGGAGGTCGCGGCGTTTGCCAGCCGGGATGGGGAGACGGCGCCGCGGGCCGCTCGGCGCGCTACAGGCCCAGCGTCTCCCGGACCGTCTTGAGCCCCTCGACCACGTTGGCGACATGCTCGTCGAACGGCACCCCGAGCTCCTCGGCGCCGCGGACCAGTTGGTCGCGGGGAACCTGGCGGGCGAAACCCTTGTCCCTCATCTTCTTGGTCACCGCCCGCGGGTCCACCTCGTCGAGCGAGCGGTTCGGCCGGACATAGGCGACCGCGATGACGAAGCCGGCCGTCTCGTCGCAGGCGTAGACGGTCTTCGCCAGCAGGCTGGTCCGGGCCACCCCCGTGTGGTCGCCATGGCCCAGGACGGCCTCCACCACCTCGTCGGGGTAGCCGAGCCGCCGCAGCTCCTCCGCCCCACGCACCGGATGCGTCTCGGGGTAGCGCTCGTAATCGAAGTCGTGGAGCAGGCCCGCCGCGCGCCACGTCTCCAGCTCCGGCCCGCCGATGCCGAAGCGGTGCTCGCCGTACCAGGCGACGGTCGCCTCGACGGCCAGCCCGTGCCTGCGCAGCGCCTCGCTGGGCGTCCACTCGGTGAGGAGCCGCCAGGCGTCCTCGCGGGTCGGGCTCGGCATGCGCGCCTCCTGTCGACTGGCTGAACGGTCCGCCCGAGCCGGCGGGCCCTGCCCGGAGCCTAGCACGGCCCGGATGGCCGCCGGACCCCGGGGCACGACCGGACGTGACCGCTCGGGCGGGGCTCGAGCCTCGCTGTGGGCCGGCGCGCGTCGCCCCGCCGGCGCCCGACCGGACGTGGCATCCTCCGCGCATCAGGCGGAGGTGCCCGTGCAGCCGTTCCGTGTCGCCCTCGTCCAGCTCGACGCCGGCCCGGAGGTCGAAGTCAACCTCGCGCGGGCGCTGGCGCTCGTGGAGCGGGCCCTCGCGGCCGGGCCCGACCTGGTCGCGCTGCCGGAGACCTTCCTCTATCGCGGCCGCGCGGCCGGCTTCAGCGCGGCAGCCTCCGAGATCCCGGGTCCCCTGACCGAGCCGTTCGCCGCGCTCGCCCGGCGACAGGCCTGCTGGCTGCTGCTCGGCAGCCTGGCCGAACGCTCCGCGGACCCGGAGCGGCCCTTCATCACGAGTGTCCTGCTCGCGCCCGACGGGGCGGTGGCGGCGACCTATCGCAAGGTCCACCTCTTCGACGTCGACGTGGCCGATGGGCCGAGCGCCCACGAGTCGGCCAGGGCGACACCGGGCGATCGGGCGGTCGTGGCGGAGCTCGGGCGGCCGGAGGGCGATCCGGTCCGCCTGGGTCTCTCGGTCTGCTACGACCTCCGTTTCCCCGAGCTCTACCGCTCCCTGGCTCTGGCCGGCGCCGAGGTCCTAGCCGTCCCGGCCGACTTCACCGAGCGGACCGGCCGCGACCACTGGGAGGTGCTGCTGCGGGCCCGGGCGATCGAGAACGGCGCCTGGGTGATCGCCCCTGCCCAGTGCGGGAGCGGTGGTGGGGCTGCCACGCCCGCGTTCGGGCGGAGCATGGTCGTCGACCCATGGGGCGTGGTCGTGGCCCAGGCGCCCGACGGGCCGGGCGTGCTCGTGGCGGACCTGGACCTGGACCGCGTCCCGGCGGTCCGGCGCCAGGTCCCGTCTCTGGCCAACCGGCGCCCGGAGGCGTACCGCCCATAACGCCGCTGACGAGCCGAGGCCGCGCCTGCCGGCGCGGCCTCGGATGCGCGGTCCGGCGCGGTCAGTTGGTCAACCGGACCGAGTAGGCGCCGAAGAACTGGACGCCGTTCGTCCCGTTCCCGTTCTGGACGACGTGCAGGTCGGACGGGTTGATCGGCGACTCGAAATAGCCACTGAGCTGCTTGGTGCTGCCCCCGACGCAGGCGGTGAGGCGAAACATCGCCCAGCCGACCATGGCGCCCGCGTCGTCGACGATGGCCACCGGGAAGTCCTGGCCGACGTAGTCGCTCAGGTCACTGAAGAGGGTCGTGTGGCTGCCCGCGTTGAGCGGCCCGATCAGCTCCTTCAGAGTCACGATCGTGCTCGTGCCGCCGCCGTTGATCAGGTCATCCACGGTGTTCGAATCGCCGTTGCAGGGGTTGCCGTGGGCGGTGCAGAAGACCGTCCAGTTGAAGGTCGAGGCGTCCTGGGGGACATCCTCGGTCCCCGTCCCGGGCTCGCCGAAGGCCCTGTTGTGGCTCTGTCCGAACGGGTTCCCGGCCAAGGCCTTCTTGTTGAAGATGATCGGCATCGCGCCATAGGCCCCGTTGGGGACGCCCTCCTCGACCGTGGCCGTCGTGCCCACCTGCCAGACAGGTTGGCCCACGACACCGGCGAAGTAGTTGTCGTGGGGCTTGCCGAGGTCGACGGTGATCGAGGTCGAGCCATCGGCGTTGGCCGTGGTACTGACGCTCATGGTCACGCCGCCGACGCCGATGGTGTAGCCGTTGCTGGCGGCCACACCCTGGGCAGCGGCGGTCGCGGCGTCGGACGAACTCGTGTTGGCGAAGGCGTAGCCGGCCGCCATGGCCGCGGCGTCCGCCGCATTCTGCATGTCCCGGCGCTGGTTGAAGGTGTCGCCACCGTCCACTACCAAGCCGGCCATCGCCAGGATGACGACCAGGACGAGCGTGAACAGCACGAGCGCCTGGCCGCGCTCGGACCGGCGACCAGGGGGGGTGGGTCGAAGACGGCGCATCGGACGGCTCCTAGGGCAGCTGGACATGACTCGTGGAGCTGACGGTGAAGCTCTGCGGCAGGCCGACGACCTTCACCAGGAACCCCGTCATGAGGGGGATCCGGACGGTGACCGTGACCCGGGCGTACGAGCCCGACTGGCAGTTGCCGTCGTCGAGCTGGATGTTCTGGACGTCGGTGCAGTGGATGGCGATGGTCGAGGATGGGTCGGAGAGTCCCATGACCATGCCCTTCTGGACCGCGATGGTGGACAGCGTCTGCGGGCTGTTGCCGATCACGCAGTCACCGGGATCGCAGGGGTGGACGCTCGTCACACGGGCGATCTCCCGGGCCGCCTCGGACGTGCCGTTGGAGACATAGACGACGCGCCCGAGATCCACGATCCCCATCAGGATCAGCAGGAACGGGATCAGGACGAGGGCGAACTCGACGGTCGCCTGGCCGCGGGAGTGGTGGGTGCGGGAGCCGTGGCGTAGCATCTCACTTCACCTTGATGGTGACTTTGCCCGACGTGTTCGAGCCGTAGCCGTTGGTCACCGTCAGCGTCACGTAGTACGTGTTGGGGGCCACGTAGACGTGGGGCTGCTGGGTCTGGCCCGAGCGGACGCTGCCGTCGCCGAAGTCCCAGATCCAGCTCGTGATGGCGCACGGGTTGGGCTGGGAGACACTCGGCGTGGAGGTGTCGGCAACGGTCAGCGTGACGGGCGCCTGATCGCTGACCGGGCTGGTCGTGTAGGTGAAGCCGGCGCTCGGCGGACAGGTGAGCGGCGGGGGACTCTCGGACTCGCTGGGGCTCGCGCTGGGGGACGGCGTCGGTGTCGGCGTGGGGACCGGCGTGGCGCCTGCCGGAGGCGTCGGCAACGTCTCGATCTGCGTCGTGGAGCTGCTGCTGAAGGTCAGGTTCTGGTTGCCGCTGAAGAAGGCGGCGATGATCGGCGTCAGGAAGCTGAAATGCCCGGTCACGGTCACGGTGACCGTGTTGCCCATGCCCGTCGCGCAGTCGCCAGGATTGCAGGCCACCCGGACGTCGGCCGGCCGGACCGACACGAAGGAGCTGCTGTCGCGCGATTCCAGCAGGGTGCGACACATGACCAGGTTGGTGCCGGGGTCGCAGCTGGCGGTCGGGTAGGGCGACGGCGCGCCGGCCACGAAGAGGGTCGGCGTCTTCGACGCCTGCATCGCTCCTTCGCGGGCCGCGTTGCTCACGGCGATGCGGGCGTAGTAGAGCCGACCCAGGTCCAGCACCGTGAGCAGCACCAGGACGAAGATCGGGGCGATCAGCGCGAACTCGACAAGCGCCTGGCCGGGACTGTGGCGGCTGTGGCGGCGGAGGCGGCGGCCCAGGCTTCTTCGGTGCGACGTCCCCCCGGTGGTGCCGGTCGGGGGCGGTGGCGGGCGATGCACGGCATGGTCCCTCGGATCGGGGGACGCCCGCCGATCCTCATGCCGTTGCCTTTCGGGGTTGTTTGCCGTGGTGCGTGGACGCCTGCACCGATCGAACCAGGCCGGGCCAGCCGTTGGTACCGGGGGGCTCGAATCGAAAGGCCGCGCCGGATGCCGGCGCGGCCTCGGTCCCCGAGAGGCGGAGCTGCTACTTGATCAGCTGCACACCCAGCGGTCCGGGCACACCCGGCTGGGGCATGCCGACCGGTCCCTGGGTGATCGGCAGGACGAACCAGCCCTTCAGGCATCCGGTGGCGCCGTTCCCGAGCGCCAGCGGCAACCCGGGCGGGGAGTTGCAGATGACGCTGTTGTCGCCCTGGATGTAGGCGTGGTCCAGGTGGAAGCCGATCGCTCCGATCAGGTGATAGTAGGTGTTGTTGCCACTGACCGTCTGTGGCGGGTTCGGGCAGGCTGGGCCCGGGCTAACCTGGCCGACGCCGTTCTCCAGGCAATCGAAGAGCGGCAGGTAGACCGTCTTGCCGTCCCAGGAGTTCATGGCCGTGTCGACCTGGGTATTGTTGGTGTTGCCGGTTTCTGTCTGCACCCAGATCGGGAAGGTGATGACCGGGTTGTCGGGCGTCTGGATGTCGCAGGCCAGGTCGTTGACACCGCCCCCGCAGACGCTGTCCTCGGGGGCGATCGCCAGCCAGCCGACGCTGCCGGGGCCGGTCCCGCAGAGGGGCACGATCGACTCGTTGGACGCGGTCATGTCGCCGGTCACGATCGTGTAGGGTCCGCCGGGGGTCCCGATGTTGTACTTGTTGTTGTTGGCGTTGCAGGTGGAGATGCTGCTCGGGAAGGTGACCGGCAGCATCCCGCAGACCGGCGCCTCGCAGAAGCCGGTCAGCTCGCCGGCGATGGCGGTCGCCCGTGCGGACGCCGAGAACTGGTTGAATCCGGCCACCCCGGCGAAGTAGGTGCGGAACGTCTTGGAGCCATCCACCTCGACCCCATAGGCGGCCGACGGTGGCGTGACGGCGCCCAGCGACCCGACCTGGACGGGCGGGTCCAGTTGGTTGCCGGTGATGTCGGTGTACCAGGCGGTGGGCGTCGAGATGCCGTTGTTGGAGGCCGACGCGTCGACGGCGTTGAGGACGTCCTGGTCCGTCCCGGTCGGGGTGGCCTGGGTCATCACCGCCCCGATGTTCTGGGCGAGGACCACCGCTCCCGCTTCGGCTGCCGCGTCGGATGCGTTCTGGGTGCCGCGCTGTTGCGCCCAGGCGTTGCCGCCGTCGACGATCAGGGCGGTCATCGAGAGGAGCGCGACGAGGGCGAGGACCATCAGGACGAGGGTCTGGCCCTCCTGGCCGCGCCGCCGGCGACCGGCCGCTGGATTCATCTGGATCACCCCTTCGTGCGTCGAGATCGTGCGCGACCGTGGCCGGTGTCCGGTGACGTTCATGGGACCGGGCACCCGCTGGTGGAACAGACACTCTCGATCGGCTGCTGGCTCGTCGAGCTGACCGCGATCGAGCCGATGATGCTGCCGATGATCGGCGTGATCGGACTGACGGTGTCCTTGACGGTGACGACGGCGACGCAGCCGATGTCGAGCGTGGAGCAGGTGGCGCTCAGGTTGGACGTCAGGAACTGGACGCAGACGCCGCTGCTGCCGCTGATCGGGCACGAGCTGGACGCGGTGCTGATGCCGAGTGCCGTGGCCTGGGCCGCAGCCCGGTCGACGATGTCGCTCGGGTACTGGTTGACGATCGCGGTCCGGGCCCCCTCGCGGGCGGCGTTGCTGACCGCGTTGTACGCGTAGATGTAGCGACCGAAGTCGAAGACGCCCATGAAGAGGAGCAGGATGAGCGGGATGACCAGGGCGAACTCGACCAGGGCCTGGCCGTGGGATGGCCGTCGCGACCGGAGGCGAACGATAGTCATGGCTACGGCCCCACCGTCAGGGTGAACGTGTCGCAGGGTTGCGGGGTCCCGTCCCAGTCGCCGGTGACCCCGCCCGACGTTTCGGTCTTGATGGTGTAGTTGCCGGTGCCGATCGTCACGGTCAGGTCATTCGGGACGAATCCGGCGGCATTCCACTGGCCCTGGGCGCTCGTGGTGGGCTGGCCCGGCGATCCGAGGACGTGCGAGTTCATGAAGTTGGGGACCGTGCAGAGCGCGGGCGTCGAGGTCGGCGTCGGCGTGGGTGTTGGCGTCGGGGTCGGTGTGGGCGTCGGGACCGCTGCCGTCGTCACCAGGCCGGCCCGGATCGGGAAGATGGCGGTCGAGCCGAGCTGCATCGGGTTGCCCAGGACCGCGCCCATGAAGGGGGTCAGCAGCTGGAAGCCGCAGGTCAGGGTGACCTGCGCGCGGCCACCCAGGACGTCCCCGTCGGGGAAGGTCGGCGTCGGCAGGGGCGACGGCAGGGCGCAGTTGATCGCCGCCGCGTCGTTCTGGATCTGCTGGGCGTAGGTTGCCTGTGCGGCCGGGTCCGGAGTGGCTCCCCAGGCGTCGGGGTTGAGCGCCGCGAAGTTGGCGGCGATACGGGCCGAGTTCTGGAGGTCCACCCAGCCGAAGTAGAGCCGGCCCATGTCGATGGCCGTCAGCAGGATGAGGGTCAGGACCGGCAGGACCAGCGCGAACTCGACCAGGGCCTGGCCGGCACGACGCCCCCGCCGGCCTGACCGGCGAGAGCGTCGCGGCTGGGGGTGGGTAGGACGCACGTGGGACGCCTCATTGCTCAGCGCTTCAGTTCACGATTGCGGGCGGCATCTTGGGGGCCCGACCTTGCGCCCCAGATTGCAGTGGTGCGCCGGAGCAGCACCCCCGCGGCCCATGGTGGGACGAGACTGCGGCGTCGGGGATCCCGAGCGCTTTCCGACCGCCCCATCGCGCCACGGCGACGCGGCGAGTCCAAGGAACACAAATGTCGCACCCCGGGATTCCCTCGACAGCGATGACGCCCGGACTCGGCTAGCGAATCAGCTGGACGGATGCCACCCTGAAGCCCGCCCCCCCAGTGCCGGACCCCTGGTCCACCACACCGCCTGTGATGTAGTCGACGAACTTCCCGACGAGACATCCGGTCTCACCGTTGCCCGTCCCGCAGACCGAGTTGCCGCCGTTGATATAAGCCCCGTGGCCATAACTGCGGGTGACACCATCCGGTCCCACGACGGCACCACAGGCACCCGAGATCTCCGGCTGGGGTCCGCAGAAACGGAACGCCAGGACCTTGGGAATGTGGTACCAGGTGTTCGAACCATGCGGCGGATCGGTGCACGTCGTCGTGGCTGGGTCCCCGGGATCACTGCCACACTGGGCATCGAAGAGTGGGATGAAGACCACCTGGCCGTCGTAGGCACGGAGGTCCGCCTCGATCGCACTCATGTTGGTGTTGCCCGTCTGGGTGACGTATTGCCACGACGGGAGCGGGATCGGTGGGTTGTTGGGCGTCTTGATCGATTGGTCGACCTCAGCGACACCGCCCTGCCTCGGTGTCCAATCGAGCCAGCCGACATTCCCGTCGGCCGCCTTGCAGAGCGCCAGGACGAAGGCCGGGTCGTCCACACCCGGGTAGTCCCCCTTGGGGGGCGCGAGTGTCCCGTTCGGAGCACAGAGCGGCAGCGTGACAGGAAAGGCCACCGGCAGCAGAATGCTCGACGTTAGTTGGGCCCAGCCGCTGACCGCGGTGGCGGAGGTCGCCGCCGAGAGGGTCGTGATCCCCACAACGCCGGCGAAGTAGGTGCCGAATGATTTGGTGGCATGCACCTGAACGCCCTCGGCTGTCGACGGCGGCGCTTGAGTCGGGTTGTCGCCGACTCGGACGGACGGGCTGAGGAGTTCACCGCTCCTGGTCGTGTAGTAGGCGCTCACTGACGCCGGGTCAATCCCGTTCGCCTGCGCGGCACTATCCACTGCCTGCTTGACGTCTCCGTCGGTCTTGCCTTGCTCAAAGAGGTTCCGCGCCAGCACGCCGGCACCCGCGTTCGCCGCGGAGTCCGTCGCATTCTGCGTTGCGCGCTGCTGGACCCACGCGTTTCCCCCGTCGATGATGAGTCCAGTCATGGCCAGTAGCGCCACCAAGAGCACGCCGGCGAGAACGAGGATCTGACCGGCCTGCCGCGGCTGCTTATCGGTGCCTCGCATGTCTAGGATCCTCACATCACAGCGCTCAGCCGCCATAGGGCAGCGGGCATGCCGTCTCTCCGGAGAAGAGCGGCGGGCAGTTACGTTCGAGCGGGAGTTGACTCGTCCCCGAGATCGTGATCGGACCGACGATCGCCCCGATGATCGGCGTGAGTGCCCGGAACTGATAACGGACGGTCACGCGGAGACTGCAGTCACCTACCGTCGGGCAACTCGTACCGTCCCATGACAGGGTTACGTCTGTCCTCGGATCTATCACCAGAGCCGTTGCCTGCCGAGCCGCGGCCACCTGGAGTTGGTAGACCGGGGGCGTGAACGATGGGTCGAGGTCCTGATTTACGATCCCAGTCCGAACAGCTGCACGAGCTGCGTTCGAGACTTGGTTGTAGGCGACGATCGCGCGGCCGAAATCGAGCACACCCACAACGATGAGGAGAAAGACAGGGATGATCAGCGCAAATTCGACGAGGGCCTGGCCATGATGTCGATGTCGCAGGAGATCCATGCTCTAGGCCTTCGGCTTCACGATGATCTTGGAGTCGCAGGGGACTGAGATATCACTCACTTGGCTCTGATACTGGATCGTGAATCCGGGCGGTCCCTGCGAGCTGTAGTTAACCTCGGCGAAGCCCTTCGCGGTCCAGGCCGCAACCCCCTGCGTGTTCTCCGTAAGGCCGATCAGATTCGGAACGCTGCACATTGCCGGCGGCGTCGGGGTGGGCACGGGGGTCGGGGTCGGAAGAGGGGAGGGATCCGAGCTGACGACCCCCGCCCGGACCGGGTACCGGACGGTGGCGGTGACGCGCACCGTGCCTCCGACGACTGCCTGGATCAGGGGCATCGCAGGACGGAAGTCGCACCCCAGCGTGACGGTCACTAGGCTACCAACGTCCTTGCCAGAGGAGAAACTCGGCGGCGGAGGGGCCGGGGCCCCAGCGAGTGGACAACCTGCGTCATTGCGGTCTGCGAGGACCTGAACCGCATATTCACTGCCTGGACCGAACGAGGCACTCGGGTTCGAAGCCGCATAGGCGGCGCCAACCCGCGCGGCACTCGTCAGGTTGACCCAGCTGAAGAAGACACGCCCGAAGTCGATCGCCGTTGCCAGAATCAGAATCAAGACGGGCAGGACCAGGGCAAACTCCACCAGGCTCTGGCCACCGGGTGGCAGGTGATGGAAACAAGGCTTCCGCGCGGAACCACGCCGGAGCCGCGGGATGGGCAGGTCCATCGGCATCCTCCCTCCGGGACGCCGTGGCGGAGTCTGTCACCGCGACCTTGCGGTACAGATTGCCCATCCGCCGCTGGTACATCTGGCGGTGCGGCGACGCACCTCGCCCGGTATGGCCCCCATGGGGTGGCTGCCTCGCGGCGATCCGGATGCCGACGGGCCGGGCGGCGAAGCGCCCGGCCCGTGTCCCGAGCGGTGGCGAGTGAGCTCTGCTCGAACCGAACGGCACCCTGCCCCTTCCGGCCGGGATCGTGCCGGCGCCGACGCAGCCGGTGAAGGCGCCGTTGCTTTCGACGTGGATGGGCCCGCTCGGGGTGCCGAATGTGATACGTGAGCCCTCGGTGGCAAAGTCCGCGCGCGTGGTGGCGACCTTCGCCCTGGGTCCCCGCTCCCCGGACGTAAGGGTCGCGCGACGCGGAGGGTCACCCCTCCTCGGGCGGCTCCCCGGGGAGGTGGATGCTGAACGAGGCGCCCCGATCGGTCGCCGACGCATCCAGGACCAGGTCGCCGCCCATGGCCCGCACCAGTTCGCGCGACACGTAGAGACCGAGGCCGCTCCCTTCCTCTCCCGCGGGCGCGCTGCCCCGCCGGAAGCGCTCGAAGAGGTGTGCCCGCTCGGCGTTCGGGATGCCCGGCCCGCCGTCGGCGACCGTGAGCCGCAGCTCGCGACGCCCCTCGTCCGCGGCCACCGCCACGGCGACTCGGCTACGCCCGCCGTACTTGACCGCGTTGTCGAGGAGGGCCCAGAGGACCTGGTCAAGCTGGTCGGGATCCGCCACCGCCAGCCAGCCGCGCGAGCCGTCCTCGAGCTCGAACGGGACGTCGGCCGCAGCCAGGGCCTCCCACGCTCGCCGGACGCGCGGGGCCAGGGCGATCACCTCGCTCTGGGGGCGGAGCGCTCCCGACTCGAGCCGGCTGACGGTCAGCAGCTGGCGGACCATGCGGGAGAGCCGCTCCGACTGCTCGGCGATGATGGCCAGGCGGCGATCTGGGCGCTCCCCGCCGAGCTGGCCGGCGTAGAGCCGGATGCTGGTCAGCGGGGTCTGCAGGTTGTGGCTCACGCCGCGCAGGAACTCGTCCTTGGCCGCGTCGAGCGCGACCAGCTGCTGGTTCTGGGTCTCGACCCGCGCGAACAGCTCGGCGTTCCGAAGGGCGACCCCGACCTCGCTGGCGAACAGCTCCAGCAGGTGCTGGTCGGCCGCCTCCCAGGTCGCGGTGGCCGGCAGGTGCCCGACCAGGACGCCGAGCCGTTCGTCGCCGGCCCGCAGCTCGGCCCGCACGGGTCGCGGCTCCCCAGGGACCCGTTCCTCCGACGCGACGGAACGCGGATCGCCCAGCCGCACCTCGGCGTCGATCAGCTCGAAGACGATCCTGGCGTCGGCCGCGGCCCGGCCGGCCAGCCAGGTGGTTCCGTCGCGCGGGGACCAGGCCCCGACGGCCTCGAGCAGCGCGGCGAGGGAGCGGTTGCGCCGCTCGGTGTCGGCGGCCAGGCGGTTGTGGCTCTCGGCCAGGCGAGCGAGCTCGTCGTCGCCGGGGATGTGGACGGGACGGCTCGGCTCGCCGGCGGTGACGCGCTCCACGGCGGCGGCCATCGCCCGGATCGGCGTCGTCAGGTCCGCGGCCACGAGGTACGCGACCAGCACGCCGAGGAGGGCCGCCAGGGCGATCGCCAGGAGCAGCAGCCGGAAGACGGCCTGGTCGCCGGCCAGTCCGACCGCGACGAGGACGACCCCGAAGACGGCGAGCGGCGTGACTGCGGTCGCGATCAGGGCGATCGTCAGCCGGGCCCGGAACGAGAGCGAGAACCCGCCTCGCTCGCCCTCCGGGGTGTCGAGTTCGAAGCCTCCGACGGCCGGTTCGGCGGTGGGCGGGTCCGATGGTCGCTCGCCCGGTCCCTCGGGGTCCCCTGCCGGCTCCGCTTGCCCACCGACGGGCGAGGAGGCCAGCGTCGCCGGCTCGTCCGCCCGGGCGCCCGGGACGCTCCCGCCGACGCTCATCGCCGGCCGCTCAGCTCTCGTCCGGTGGGCGGCCGACCAGGCGATAGCCGACGCCGCGGACGGTCAGCAGGTGGGCTGGGCGGTTGGGGTCGACCTCGACCTTCTGCCGAAGCCGCCGCATCGTCACCCAGACGTACGAGGGGTCGGCGCCCTCGGTGTCCGCCCAGCCGCGGGCCAGGAGGGTCTCGGTGGTGACCGTCTGGCCGAGGTTGGCGGCCAGAGCGTAGAGCAGGCGCGACTCGGTGGGCGTGAGCTGGACCGGCTTGCCGGCGACGGTCGCCGCGCGGCGGTGGAGGTCCAGGACCAGGTCGGGGCCCAGGACCAGGCTGCGGCGCGGGACCTTGTCGCCGAGCCTCCTGAGGACGCGCTGGATGCGGGCCCGCAGCTCCGGGTAGTGGTAGGGCTTGGTGACGTAGTCCTCGGCGACCTCGTCGAGCAGGTCGGCCTTGCTGTCGGCGGCATCGATGGCGGAGAGGACCATGATCGGCAGGTCGGCCGTGGCCTTGATCTCGCGAGCCAGGCTCAGGCCGTCCAGGCGGGGCATCATCATGTCGAGCAGGACGAGGTCCGGCCAGGCAGTCTGCAGGCGATGGCGCGCCTCCAGGCCGTCGCGGGCCGTCGTCACCTCGAAGCCGTCGGCCCGCAGTTGCTCGGCCAGCAGGACGAGGAGGTTCGGGTCGTCGTCGACGAGGAGGATGCGCGGCGACTGGGGGGCGCCGTTCAGCATGGGCCGAGTATAGGCAGGGCGAGGAGAGCCCCGAAGGGGTCGGCCGCCCGCGGCGGCCGGCGAACGGCGCCAGCGCGCGAACGGCGCCAGCGCGCGAACGGCGCCAGTGCGCGAACGGCGCCAGTGGGCGGGCGTCAGCGGGCGAATGCCTGGCCCATCGGGTCCCACTCCGCGGCCTGCCAGAGCGCCGGGCGGCACTTCGGTGGCGTGTGCGAGTCACCGCATAACCGGGGAGCCGATGTGCACGATCGCGAGCAAATGCGCATGGTCGGGCGCCTGTGCGCGTGACCGGGCGCCTATGCGGTGAGTCGCATAGCGCGGAAGCGGGTCCTCCCGGACCTCGTTTGCGTGGACGTGGCCCGCGCGCCGGTCGCGGGCGGCGTCCCAGCCTCAGGGCGCCTTCGGATCGACGTAGCGGCAGCGGGGCGCGACGGGGCAGATCGCGCAGCGGGGCGATCGGGCGACGCAGATGGCGCGTCCGTGGCGGATCAGGTTGACGTGGGCCTCGTAGGTCCGGTCGGGCTCCAGCATCGCGAGGTACAGATCGTGCGCCTCCACTGCGGTGGCCTTCGGGGGGATGAGCCCGATCCGCTTCGAGACGCGCTCGACATGGCGATCGACCGGCATGAGGGGCTGGTCGAAGCTGAAGAGGAGGACGACGGAGGCCGTCTTGGGTCCGATCCCGCCGATCGCGGTCAGCCAGCTGCGCGCCTCGCGGGCCGGCATCCCGCCCAGGAACTCGAGCGAGTAGCCGCCGGTCGCCTCCCGGATCGCCCGCAGCGCGGCCTGGATCCGGGGCGCCTTCTGGGGGGCCAGGCCGCCGGGCCGGATCACCTCGATCAGCTCCGGCGGCGGCGCCGCCTCCACCCGCGCCCAGTCCGGGTCGGCCGCGAGCTCCAGGCCGTGGCCGCCCCAGCCGGGTCGCGCGCCGGCGTGGTCGACGTCGCGGTCGACCGCCGCCGTTTCCCCGGGACCCGGCCGGCGAGGATAGGCGCGGCGGAGCGCCTCGAACGCCTTCTCGGCGTTCACGTCGGCGCTGTTCTGCGACAGGATCGTCAGCACGAGCTCGGAGGTCGGGTCGTGCCAGCGCTCCCAGACGGGACGGCCGTGGATGGAGGCGAGCGTCTCCATGACGAACGGCAGCAGGCCGGGTCGCGCGCGGTCGAGGCGGCGGGCCCAGGCGCGACCGGGGTCCGGCGGCCGCCGCGGGCGGACCCTCGCCGGGCGGGTCGGACGGGCGCGACCGGCCAGGGGCGGGGGGTCGACGGTGCCACCGGTGTCGCCGGCCCCGGTCCTCCGGGCCCGGCTCACTGCCGGCTCCCGCGAAGCTGCCAGCCCAGGGTCACGAGCCGCGCGATCCGCTCGCCGGCGCGCTCCACGAGACCTGCGCCGGAGGCCATCGCCTCCTCCAGCGAGCACGGCCCTTCGACCGCGGGGACGACGATCGCCCCCAGGCGGCCCAGCGCCTCGGCACCTTCCGGCTCCACGCCGCCGCCGACGGCAAGGCAGGGCCGGCCGGTCTCGGCCGCTCGGCGCGCGACGCCGGCCGCCGTCTTGCCGAAGGCCGTCTGGGCGTCGATCCGGCCCTCGCCGGTCAGGACCAGGTCGGCACCGGCGAGGCGGGCCGCGAACCCGACTGCCTCCATCAGCAGCTCGATGCCGGGGCGCAGCTCCAGCGCCGCGAAACGCTCGCGGAGGCAGAGCAGGCCGAACGTGGCCCCGCCGGCGGCGCCGGCGCCGGGCGTCTCCCGCGCGCTGCAACCCGTGGCGGTCTCGAGGCGGTCCGCCCAGCCGGCGAGAGCGGCGTCGAGCCGCCGGACCTGGGCCGCGGAGGCTCCCTTCTGTGGCCCGTAGGTCGCGGCCGCGCCGGACGGGCCGAGGAGCGGGTTGGAGACATCGTTGGCGATCCGCAGCCGCGTCTCCGCCAGGCGGCCGTCCAGGCCCGAGAGATCGAGCGTCGCCAGCACCTCCAGCCCGGCGCCGCCCGGTGGAATCGACCTGCCCGACCCGTCCAGGAGACGCGCGCCGAGCGCGGCCAGGAGCCCGGCCCCGCCGTCGGTCGTGGCGCTCCCGCCGAGGCCCAGGAGGACCTCGCGGATCCCCGCGTCGAGGACTGCCCGCAGGACCTCCCCCGCGCCGGCGGACATGGCCGCGAGGGGGTCGCGCTCCCCGGGGGCGACCAGGGCCAGGCCGGAGGCGTCGGCGAACTCGACCGCGGCCCGCCGCCCGTCGCTCGAGCGGAGCCAGGTCGCCGTCGTGGGCCGGCCCAGCGGATCGTGGACCGGGACCGAGTGGCGCTCCCAGCCGCCGGCCGCCTCCAGCGCCGCCAGGGTGCCGTCGCCGCCGTCGGCCAACGGCGCGAGGTCGAGCTCATCGGCCGGCCGTGCCCGCCGCCAGCCGTCGGCCAGCGCCCGGGCAACCTCGACCGAAGTGAGCGACCCCTTGAACGAATCGGGGGCGACCAGGACACGCAGGCGCAGGCGCCCGGCGGCCGGTTCGCTCATGGCCGCGGCTGGCCGGCTGCCGCCCGACGGCGCTCGAGGTACTCCGGGATGCGGACCATCGGCGGCCGCTGCTGGTCGGCCAGCTCGATCACCTCCAGCCCCAGCCGGCCGCGGCCCGAGCGCGGCAGCTTCATCGTGGAGCCGAGCTCCGCGAAGAGGCGGCTCTTGCGTCGCTCCTCCAGCCGCTTCATCACCGCCTGGAGGATGACGAAGCTCATCCGCGAGAGCCCCTCCAGCTCCTGGTTGCGATGGACGCGTCGCTCCAGGTCCACCTGGCCGAGCGAATCCAGGCCGCCGCGCTCGGCGATGTCGATCAGGTGGCCGATCTCGACCGCGTAGCCGGTGAAGAAGGGGATCGTCTCGAGCAGCGAGCGACGACCCGCGTACTCCCCGGCCAGCGGCTGGATGAAGCCTGACAGCTCCGGGAAGAAGAGGTTGATCAGCGGCCGGGCAACCAGCTCGGTGACGCGACCGCCGCCGCCCTCCTTGAGGACGCCGCCCTCCACGATCGGGCGCTGGTAGTAACCCTTGACGTACTGCAGGCGCTGCTCCTGGAGGAGGGGTCCGACGGTCCCGTAGACCATCCGGGGATGCCAGTTGCGGACGTCGCTGTCGGCCCAGACGACGATGTCGCCGAACGTCTCGTAGAGCGATTTCCAGAGGGCCTCGCCCTTGCCCCGGAACGAGCCGTAGCGCGGCAGGACGTCGGGATGCTGGACCACCCGCGCTCCCTCGTCCGTGGCGATCTCGCGGGTCCGGTCGCTGGAGGCCGAGTCGATCACGAGGACCTCGTCGAGCAGCGGCACCCGCTCGACCATCTCGTGGATGGCCCTGCGGACGATCGGGCCGATCGTCTCCTCCTCGTTGAGGGTCGGCAGGACGAGCGAGATCGTCAGGCCCTGCTTCTCCTTGGCCTGGACCAGGCGCCGCAGATCGGCGAACTCGCGGTGGTGGAAGTTCGACTCGCCGAACCAGCGCTCGACCCGGGCGGGCACGGCCCGGGCGTCCTCGGCGGCGCGGTCGGCGGCGGCGAGCGTCTCGGCCCTCTGGGCGAGCTGCTCGAAGGTCGAGCGGCCGATCTGCTCGCGGGTCTTCACCACGACGACCGTCTTGCCGGCGCGGGTGGCCACCGCCTCCGGCAGGGCGCCGAAGAGGTACGTCTCCGCGCCGGAAGTGGCCGGGGTGGCCGCTGCACCCATGACCACCAGGTCGGCGTTCTCCGCCTCGCGCAGGATGGCGTTGCGGACGTTGGTCGCCTCTCGGACGAGCGGCTCAACGTGGCCGCGGACCTGCTGCCGGAGAACGGCACCGAGGGCCCGCTCCGTCTGACCGCGGACGGTGGGCGTCACGCCCGGCGGGACGAGGTGGAGCGCCACGACCCGCGCCCCGTGGCGGCGAGCGAGGGCGTCGGCGAAGCGCAGCGCCAGCTCGGCGTGCGGCCCGCCTCGGATCGGCACGAGGATGCGCCGGATCTCCGCCGTGCCGCGCTGCTTGACGACGGCGATGTCGCAGGGCGCCTCCCGGACGACCTCGTCGATGGTCGGGCTGAAGACCGGCGTCGGCCTGCCCCGTGTGGCACCGGGCTTGCCGCCCCAGCCGAAGATGATCAGGTCGGCTTCCAGCTCGGCCGCCGCCTCCTTGATCCCTTCCGCCGCCCGCCGCCCGATCCGCACGATCGGGTGGATGGCCGTCCCTTCCGGGGCGTAGTCGAGGACCCGCTGGAGCAGCCGGCGGGCCTGGCGGGCCCGGGTGGCGCCCTCGGAGAGCGGCATCCCCTCGGGCACCTCGACGATGCCGAGCGCGGTGAGGTCGCCGGTCCGGTGGTCCAGCAGGCCGGCGCCGAGCCGGATCAGCTCCTCCGCGGTGAGCGGGTTGGCGACCGGGATCAGGATGCGCGAGGGGAGCGGCGGGTGGGCGGTCATCGCTCGGATTCTGAGGCCGGCTCGGCCCCAGTCGCAGCGGCCGACGGCCCGGCCGCGTTCTCGAGGGCGGCGGCCTCCGCCTCGCGCCAGCGCCGGACCAGGTACGGCTTGAGCAGCTCGAACTCGCGCGCCTGCCGCTCCACCCGCTCCTCGGCCTGCTCGGCGGAGGCGCGGCGGTTCTCGATCACCAGGCTGCCGACCCGCCCGAAGTAGATCGGGACGAGGGCCGCGACCAGGCGGTCCAGCGCCATCCCGCCGTGGCTGGCCGCCACGACCAGGTCGAAGACCGCCCGGGCCCACAGGTCGTCCGGGAAGTGGAAGGCGGCCACCGCATCGGACATCTCGTCGGTCGTGGGGGTCGTGCCCGTCCCCTCGGCCCCGTCGGCGGCCATTCCCAGGCGACGGGCGGCCTCCTCGGCCAGGGCCCCCGCCTCCGCCGCCAGGAGCAGCACCGTCGCCGCGTTCTCGGGCGCGAGCATCGCCCCCCACGTCTCGGCCAGGGTCAGCGAGCCCTGGTGGAACTGGGCGAGCAGGCGCAGCGTGTTCACCTCGAGCGGCAGGGGATCGATGATCCGCTCGAAGCCGTAGGCCGGGACGTCGTGGGAGCCGGCGATCGGCAGCCAGCGCTCCGCGTGGCGCCCGGCAAGGCTCAGGATCGTGCCCAGGACCTGGCGGAACATCGGCCCGAGGTCCGCGCCGGGATCCTTGGGATCGTGGATCTTGGCTCCCAGGCGGGTCTGGCAGACGGCGAAACCGCCGACGAGGGCGAGCGTGGTCATCCAGATGTCCACGCCGAAGCGGCTCACGTCCGGCGTCCACTGCTCCTGGGCCAGGTAGTAGCGGACGAGGTCGCCGCTCACGCCGAAGTCGCCGCCGATCGGCTGGCGGATTCGGTGGCCGTAGAGGGCCCTGGTGAGCGGGTAGGTGACGGTGTTGGTGATCGTGCCGTCGTACTTGTAGCGGGCGTAGAGCGGGGCCACGAAGTCGTAGCCGCCCTTGAGGATCGGGCCGGCCAGCAGCTCGACCCATTCCGGCAGGATCGAGCGGAGGTCCGAGTCGACGACGACGAGGGCCTCGACTTCGAGGGCGGCCGCCATCTCGAAGATGGTCCGCAGGGCGGCGCCCTTGCCGCCGACGCCGTCGACGGCCGGGTAGGTCAGGCTGACCCGGGCCAGGCGATTGGTCGGCCGGACCAGCAGGATCTGCTCGACGTAGTCGGGCGGCTCGGTCTCGACGACCACCCGCTGCGTGCCGTCGGGCGATCCAGCGTCGGAGTTGACGAGCACGGGTCGCAGCTCGGGAAAGTACTGGACCAGGCCGGCCTGGGCGGCGCGCGTCACGTAGCCGATCGTGGCCGCGTTCTTGAAGCTCGGGATGCCGACCATGATGTCGGCCCGACCGAGCCGCTCGATCTCCTCGCGGATCGCCGGCGTGAGGGAGGTGACGGGCATGGCCCTCACCCTACCATCGCCGGGCGGCGCTGCGTGGCCCGGCCCGGCCCGGCGTGGCATGCCCGC
>JAJYJR010000501.1 GCA_021789355.1 Chloroflexota bacterium
TACGTGCTCGACGAGGTCGAGGTAGCCGATGTGGCCGGCGCGAACTCGGCCGGGCGACCCAGCTGATCGGTCCGCAAACGCGAACCTGGCCGGGCGACCCAGCTGATCGGTCCGCAAACGCGAACCTGGCCGGGCGACCCAGCTGATCGGGCCGCCAACGCGAGCCCGGCGTGCGCCACCTCGCCCGGAGCGTGCGCCCCGGCGCCCGGCGTCCGCCAACGCGAGCCCGGCGTCCGCCAACGCGAGCCCGGCGTGCGCCACCTCGCCCGGCGTGCGCGCCCTCGCCCGGAGCGGGGACGTGAAGCGGCTTGCACTGCCACGCAAACCGGGCGCGGCATCCCGACCGGCGCGGCACTCCCCCCGGTGCGGGCCCCACCGCCCCGCCGCAGCGCGCGATCGGTCAGAACCGGGTACCGTGGACATGTCGCCGGCTCGTGCGGCGACGCTCGCGCGTGGCCGATCGCGCGTGCGTCCCTGGCACGGGTCGCGGCTGAGGACGAATATACGCGGGCGGTCCGGTCGACCCGGCCGATGCGGTCGCTCCACGCGACGTGGGCATCGAGCTCTGCGACCCGATCGGCAACTGGCGCCATGCCCATGGACGTCCGGCGAAGTGAGGGATCGAATGTCAAAGTACTCGGTGCAGGTTCGCGAGCGGCGAGCCGCGGAGACGCAGCGGATGCGTGAGATCCAGGACGCGTGGATCAGAAGCCTCCCGCCGGACGCGGCCGAGTCGTTTACACAGTCGGTCAAGGCCGCGCGCGCCCGAGGTCCCGAGCCCCGGAAGCCGGACATGGCGCCGGGAACGGCCCCGAGACCGCCGCGGCCGGGCCACGAGCCCCGACCGCCGAAGGAGCAGCCGCGGTCGCGGGGGCGAAGCTGACATGCGGAAGCGCAAGCAGACCTACCCGCCCGCCCGCACCGCGACCAGCCAGCGCTCAGCGAACCGCGACATCCCGTTCCAGCGGCCGACGGTTGTCTCGATCGACCTGGCCGCGCGGGCCGGGGGCGGCGACTTCGCCGTCGGCGACCGTGTGCGGATCAACGGGACCGGGCTGTACGCTGGCGAGACGGCGGTGGTGGAGGCGCTCGCCGGGACGGCCATCCCGTCCGTGTTCGTGCGCACCGACGCAGGCGGCACGCGCCGGGTCCGCACCATCGACGTCGAGAAGCTGCCCGCGGGCGATCGACCGGGCTGACGGCCGGCGGCCGGGATCGGACCAGCCAGATCCGAACCCAGGGCCGCAAAGGGGGTAAGGCGTGACCAGTGGCAACACGGGATCCGATCCCCGGCGGAGGCGGCAGGCCAGGGCCAAGCCCCTCGCGCGTCGCGACTCGCCCCAGGATCTCGCGAACAGCGTGGTCACGGAGCGACGCCGCGAGGATGTCACCCAGGCTCAGTACGGCGCCTGGATGGCCGAGCGCCGGGAGTGCCCTGCCTGCAAGTCGTCGAACGTCGCCGTCGACGGAGAGCACTTCGGTGGCCTCTGGTGCATGGACTGCCGCCACGAGTGGCGCGCGACGAAGTTCCCTGGAGGGGACGACCCGGACTGGTGGAACCTCCGTGGATGAGCCGTCGCGCACGGACGGCGCCGTCGGCGATGGCGCGTCTGCGCCCGAGCGCCAGGCGTCTGCACCCGAGCGCCGGGCGGATCCGCCCCGGGAACCGGGCCCGGCCGCGCACGGTCGCCGGTACCGGCGACGAGAACTGGCGTTCCCCGGCGGTGGAAGGCTCGTCCTGTTCGCCGATGGCACGCTGACCCGTTACGACGCCGACGGTGTCCAGGAGCACGCCTGGGCGCCCGACGATCCCGAATGGCCGCGACTGGCGATCCGGTTCGGGCTGCGGGTCCAGTCCGCGACCGTCACCCCACCGGGACGCTTCGTGGAAGGCACGAAGCCGCCCCGGCCCGGCGGCTGATCGTCGATGCCTGCCGCAGACCGACCAGCTGGGCAGCCGCGATCCGCGGACGGGACGCACGCCTCGGTTCCCCCCGTCCTGCGGATCCTGGTGGTGGACGACCACGAAGTGGTCCGGCAGGGCATCGTGTCGCTGCTCGACCATCACGCGGGGTTCCAGGTTGTGGCGCAGGCGGCCTCGGCAGCCGACGCGATCGCGCAGGCCCACACGTACCGACCCGACGTGATCGTGATGGACATCCGGCTCCCGGACGGCTCGGGCATCGAGGCCACCCGGGAGATCCGCGCGCAGCACCCCGAGATCCGCGTGGTCATGCTCACGAGCTACCCCGACGACGAGGCCATCTTCGCGTCGATCGTGGCCGGCGCGAGCGGCTATCTGCTGAAGCAGGTCCGGGGGCGCGACCTGGTCGCGGCGCTCGAGGTGGTCGGGCGAGGTGGCTCGCTCCTCGATCCGGCCATCACCGAGCAGGTCCTCGACCGCGTCCGGCGCGTCGCGTCGGGCACCTACCAGGACGAGCTGGGCGCCCTGACCAGCCAGGAGCGCAGGATCCTCCTGCTCGTGGCCGAGGGCAAGACCAACAAGGAGATCGCGGCGGAGATCTTCCTCTCCGACAAGACCGTCAAGAACTACGTCAGCTCGATCCTCGCGAAGCTCAACCTGCAGCGCCGCGCGCAGGCCGCCGCGTTCGTGGCGAGGCACCGGCTGCCGGGCGGATAGTCCGATCCAGGACCGCGCGACGCGCACCGGACCGCGGGACGCACACCGGACCGCGGGACGCACACCGGACCGCGGGACGCACACCGGACCGCGGGGCGCACACCGGGCCGCGTGAGGCGTCCCGGGGCGACGCGACGGGCACCCGCCAGAACGAGGACCCCATCTCCTGGCCGCGGCCAGGAACGAGAGGTGCCACTGGACGATCTTCCAGCCATCGCCGCCTCGGACGAGCACGCCCGACATCCGCACGGCCGACTCGAACCCCAGAGAATCCGCCCCGCGGTGAGTTACCTGGCGCCCCCGGGGAGCCACCCGCCGGCCCCGGGCATGCAATGTGCTACCGTGTGCTACATGAGCGAGACCCATCGACCGGCGCGCGTCGGCGTGCGTGAGCTCCGGCAGAACCTGTCCGTCTACCTGCGGCGCGTCGAGGCCGGGGAGACGCTCGAGGTGACCGAGCACGGGCGACCCGTGGCCCGGCTGGGGCCCACGCCTGCCGAGCCCAGGTCGGTGCTCGACCGCCTCATCGCGGAAGGCCGTGCCACGCCCGGCACCGGCAAGATCGCGGACCTCGGTCAGCCGATCGACCTCGGGCCTGGGGCGAGTCTTTCGGACATCCTGCGCGAGTTGCGCGACGAGGAGCCCTGGTGACCGTCTACCTCGACTCGTCCGCGCTGGTCAAGCTGCTGGTGCGGGAGAAGGAAACGACCGCGATCCGCGCATACGTGGCCGCACGTCCCTCGTGGGCCTCCAGCATCCTGGCGAGCGTGGAAGTGATGCGCGCGGTTCAGCGGCGGGCGCCGGATCGGCTCGCAGAAATGGAGGACGCCCTGTCGGGCATGACCGTGATCGCCTGCGACCGCCGCATCGCGCTGGCCGCCGGGCGCGTACCGCCACCGTCGCTCCGCAGTCTGGACGCGATCCACCTCGCGAGCGCGCTGGAACTCGGGTCCGACCTGGAAGCGGTCGTGACCTACGACGACCGGCTGGCGGACGCCGCCCGAGCGCTGGGGCTGCCGGTGGTCGCGCCTGGCGCGAACGAGCAGGCGTCGATCGGGCCCTGAACGGGCGGGCGCACCGTCACGACCCGGCGACGAAGCGATCCAGCGTCGCCCGGTCCGCCTGTGACAGCCGGCCGTCCCGCCATTTCAGCTCGATCTCGGGTTCCGGCGTGCGGCCGCGCAGCTCGGCCTTCATGCGCCCGAACATGCTCCCGGTGGCGAGCTGGTAGGTCGTGAACAGGCCCACCCGGGCGCGGATCGGCGGCAGGTCGCGCGAGAAGGCCACCCAGGGCTGGTCCGGATGCTGCATGACCACGAACATCCCGTTCGTCCAGCGGCCGAGCAGCAGCAGGTCGACGTCTCCGAGAGTTGCCATGTCGCAGTCGCCGATCGAGACGACCGGCACGTCGACGCCGCGGGTCTGCAGGTGCGCCCCGGTCTCCTCGGCGTAACGGCGGGTCTTCCCGGTCCGGCTCCGGCAGATGACCGCGGCCGTCGTCACCGGGCGGTGCGCCTCGCGCGGGGACCCTGCGGGTGGGTCACTTCGGATAGCTGCCCGTGACCTTCTTCGCGAACGCGTGCAGACCGTGAAAGAACGGCGTGCCCGGCAGGAACATGTACGGGCAGAAGCCGGCCACCACCCCGATCCCGCTGGCCTCGCAGAACGCGACCGCGTCGGGGCTGACGCTCCCGGCGCCTCCGCCCGCCCCCCGGTGCATCCAGACGCGCGTCACGCCGGCCTCCGCGCAGTCGCGGACGACCCGATCCGTCACGTGCGGCGGCGTCATGATCAGGACGCCCTCCACCGGCGGGACGACGTCCTGCACCCGCGCGTAGCACACCAGCCCGTCGATCCGGTCGGTGGCCGGGTTCACGGGCACGGCCTCGTAGCGCCGCTGGCGCAGCTCCTGCCAGACCATGTTCGAGAAGTGCTTCGGGTCGCGTGACACGCCCACCACGGCGATGCGCTTCAGCGCCCAGAACTCGTCGATCTCCCGTTTCGTCGTCACCGCTCCCTCCCTCCGCGGCTGGTCCCTCCGCAGCTCGCGACGAGGCTACGAGCATCGCCCGGAACGGGCGAGTGCCGGTCGGCCCCGAGCGCGGGTCGGGCCAGGGTCAGAAGCGATGGCGCGCGACGGTTTGATCACGTTGTTATCATTCGATACATGCGGAACGGCAGCCGCCCTGGCGATCCCGCCGCCCGTGGCACCGACACACGTCTGCTCGGTACCCGCGAGGCGGCCGAGTTG
>JAJYJR010000502.1 GCA_021789355.1 Chloroflexota bacterium
TCCGGATGCACGATCACGCGGTCGCGGTCCTGGATCTCCACGATGATGTCGAACGTCGGCGGGGCCTTGCGCTCCAGCACGCTCTTCTGGGTGCGGCGGCGGCGGGCCTCCTCGTCGCCGAGCGTCACGCTCTGGATTCCCCCGATCAGGTCGGACAGCGTCGGGTTGAGCATCAGGTTGTCCAGGTTGTTGCCGTGCGCCGTGCCGATCAGCTGCACGCCGCGCTCGGCGATGGTCCGCGCCGCCATCGCCTCCAGCTCGGTGCCGATCTCGTCGATCACGATGACCTCGGGCATGTGGTTCTCCACCGCCTCGATCATCACCGCGTGCTGCAGGGCCGGGGTGGGGACCTGCATGCGGCGCGCGCGACCGATCCCCGGGTGCGGAATGTCGCCGTCGCCGGCGATCTCGTTCGACGTGTCGACCACGACCACCCGCTTGTCCAGGTCGTCGGCGAGCACGCGCGCGGCCTCGCGCAGCATGGTGGTCTTGCCGATGCCGGGGCGGCCCATGATCAGCACGGAGCGGCCCGACTCGACCAGGTCCTCGATGATCTCGATGGTGCCGAAGACGGCCCGCCCGACCCGGCAGGTGAGGCCCACGATCTTGCCGCTGCGGTTCCGGATCGCGCTGATCCGGTGCAGGGTCCGCTCGACGCCGGCGCGGTTGTCGTCGCCGAACGATCCGATGTGGTCGACCACCCACTGGATGTCGCGGTCGGTGACCTCGCGGTCCAGCAGGACCTCCTCCCCGCCCGACCCGAACCGGGCCTCCGGCCGGCGCCCGAGGTCGAGGACGACCTCGATCAGGTCGCGTTCCGGTGGCATGCGGCGGACCTGCTCCGCGATCTCCGGCGGGATCGCGGCCAGCAGGGCGTCCAGGTCGTCGGTCAGTTCCTGTCGTCGTTGCAGTCTCACGGCGATCCCCTGCTCGCGTCTCAACGGATTGCCGGCACCAGCGCCGGCTCCGCGACGCGGACGAGGGCCTCCTTCATCAGCAGCGTGACCGTCGCGACGTTCGTGAACCCGCACTCCTCGAAGCAGCGGTCGAGGGGCGCCTCGTACGTGCGAACCGGCGTGATCACGCCTGCGTCGTTGCGGCCGGCCTTGCCCCGGTTCGCGCCCGTCCGCTCGCCGACGATCGAGAGCCCGTACCGGATCAGGGGGCTCGCGTCGTGGTCGGACCGCGCGAGCACACGCAGGTAGTGGGGCTGCTCCTCCCGTGCGACGCCCACCTGGAGCAGGCCCACCAGCTCGTCGCCGTGCTTCCCCGTTCCTTCCTGGACGAACGTCTCGACCTCCGCGAACCGAAGGATCGGCGCGAGGCTGCTGCGCGGGATGCGCGCCTGCTGACCCGGCCGTTCCCAGTCCTGGAGCCGGTACGCCTCGATCCGCGCCACCGGCGCGGGGGTTACGCGGGCGTAGAGCCGGCTCAGCGCCAGCGCGTCGAGTGGCATCGCGGGCCGGATCCCCGCGAGCGCCGCCTCGTCCGCGGCCACCCGGGACAGCGGGACCTCCGGGGCCTGGTAGAAGATGTGCTCCTGGCCGTACGTGATGAACCCCGCCTGCATGAGCAGCTCGACATTGCCGCCCGAGTCCGCGCACGCGACGTGGAACCGCACCGCGCCCCTCCGGGCCCCATCGCGGAGCAGGTGCTGGACCAGCCGGAGGCGGATGTCGCCGGCCTCGTGGATCCCGACTGCATCGAGCTCGACGATCGTCCACTCGTCCCGCTGCGGGTCGCGCTCCACGCGCGCCAGCCCGGCGAGCCGCCCGTCCTCCTCGTACACGTAGAGCTGATCGCTGGGACGGAACGCGCCGAGCGGCAGCCGGAAGAGCCGGAAGACGCTGACCTGGCTCCGGCTCACCGGGAGCCCCAGCGACCGGACGCTCGATTCGCGCTCGTCGGACTGGTGGGAAAGCCGCGACAGCTCGCCCAGCGCCGCCAGGTCGGTGAGTCGGGCTCCGCGGACGCGCCCCGGTCGCGAGCTCATGACGCTGCCCGCCCGCCGGGTTCCGGCGCCGCCCGCCAGCCGCGTCCCTCCGCCGCCCGCCCGCCGAGTCCCTCCGCCGCCCGCCCGGCTTCCGGCGACACCCGCCCGCCGGCGTCCCGCCGAAGCGGGTGGTGCCGGCGCTCGGCCCCCTCTCCCGGCTCGTCGTGGTCGGAGGCCATGGTCGCCAGCAGCCGGTGGAACCGGGTCTCCCCCGCCAGCTCGGGGTGGAACGCGGTCGCGATCACGTTGCGCTCGCGGACGGCCACGATCCGCCCGTCGTCGAGGCGCCCCAGCACGTCCACCGTCGGGCCCACCCGCTCGACCACCGGCGCCCGGATGAAGACGCCGTGCACGGGACGCTGGCCCAGGAGCGGGATCGCGAGGTCCGTCTCGAAGCTGTCGAGCTGCCGTCCGAAGGCGTTGCGCCTGATGTCCATGTCGAGGACCGGGAAGACCGGCTCGTCGCCGTCCAGGATGTGCCGCGAGAGCAGGATCATGCCGGCGCAGGTGCCGAGCACGGGCGTGCCGCCGTCGATCAGGCGCCGGATCGGTTCGCGCAGCCCCCACCGGTCGATGAGCTTGCGCATCGTGGTGCTCTCTCCTCCGGGCAGAATCAGCCCGGAGGCATCCGCCAGGTCCTCGGGGAGGCGGACCTCCACCCCCTCCACGCCGACCAGGCGCAGCATCTCGATGTGTTCGGCGAAGGCGCCCTGCATCGCCAGGACGCCGATCTTCATGGCCGTCATGGTCGACGGACCCCTTCCGGCTACCAGCCGCGGACCGCCAGCCTGTCGGCCTCGGCGATGGTCGCGAGCTCGATGCCACGCATGGGCGCGCCGAGACCCTTCGACACCTCGGCGAGGATCCGGGGGTCGTCGTAGTGGGTGGTGGCCTGGACGATCGCGCGTGCCATCCGGGCGGGATCGTCGGACTTGAAGATGCCCGAGCCCACGAACACCCCCTCGGCGCCCAGTTGCATGGCGAGGGCCGCGTCCGCCGGCGTGGAGATGCCGCCCGCGACGAAGTTCACCACGGGCAGCTTGCCCGTGTGGGCCACTTCGGCGACCAGCTCATACGGCGCCTGGAGATCCTTGGCCGCCGTGAAGAGCTCGTCCTCGCGCTTCGCGGCCAGAGAGCGGATGCCCGCGTGGACCGCGCGGATGTGACGGACCGCCTCGACGATGTTGCCAGTGCCGGCCTCACCCTTGGTGCGGATCATCGCGGCGCCCTCGGAGATCCGGCGCAGCGCCTCCCCCAGGTCGCGGCAGCCGCAGACGAACGGGACCTTGAACTGGTGCTTGTCGATGTGGAACGCCTCGTCGGCCGGTGTGAGGACCTCCGACTCGTCGATGTAGTCGACGCCCAGCGCCTCGAGGATCTGCGCCTCGACGAAGTGGCCGATACGCGCCTTGGCCATCACCGGGATCGTGACGGCCTGCATGATCTGCTCGATCAGGGCGGGATCGCTCATGCGGGCCACGCCGCCAGACGCGCGGATGTCCGCGGGGACGCGCTCGAGGGCCATGACCGCGCACGCGCCGGCGTCCTCGGCGATCTTCGCGTGTTCGGCGGTGACGACGTCCATGATGACGCCGCCCTTGAGCATCTGGGCGAGACCCTTCTTCGTCGCCCAGGTGGACGTTTCGGTAGTCATCGGTTCGGTGGTGACCTCGGAGACTGGCAGTGGCACCCGCCGATCCCTGCTACCACGGATCGCCTGGCACGGCCATCGCGGAGCCGCTGGTGGTCGCGGCTCACCGCCCAGACGGAACAGACCGGGCGCCACTCACCCGGGATTATCGCATGCTCCATGGCCGGGCCGGTTCGGGGCCCGCGCCGCGTCACCTCCCGCGGGTCGGGAGCAGCCTCGCGCGGGTCACCCGGCGCCCTCCGGCCGGCGGAGCAACCTCCCGCGGGCGGAGCAAGCTCTCGCGGGTCACCTGGCGCCCTCCCGCAGGCGAAGCAACCTCCCGCGGGCGGAGCAAGCTCTCGCGGGTCACCTGGCGCCCTCCCGCCGGCGAAGCCTCCCAACCTCCCGCGGGTTACCTGGCGCCCTCCCGCCGGCGAAGCCTCCCAACCTCCCGCGGGTTACCTGGCGCCCTCCCGCAGGCACCGCCGCCCAACCTCCCAGCTGCCGCACCAGCCTCCCGCCGGTCGGGAGCAGCCTCGCTCCTGCCGCACCAGTCTCCCGCCGATCGGTAGCAGCCTCACTCCTGCCGCACCAGCCTCCCGCCGATCGGGAGCAGCCTCACTCCTGCCGCACCAGCCTCCCGCCGATCGGTAGCAGCCTCGCCAGAACCCGCCATCGGTCGCCCGCCAGCGCCCACCCCGGGCCGCCAACGCCTGCCCACGCCAACCAGCACCCCGTATCGGTAGAAGTGCTGGCGAGCCGGGTCCTGCGCCTGCGGCGGGTCCCGGGTCGTCCCGACCGCGCTCCCAGCGCCAAGGCCGAGCACCGGCACCGCGCGGCCAGGCCACCGTTACGCACACACGAGGCCACACTCCGCGCAATCGAGCCCACGGCCTGCGCGGAGGCCCCCTCCGTACCGTGCACCGCCGGTGCAGTCACGGCAAAGGCCGTCGCGCAACACTACTGCCGATGCGGCATCGTCGAGCCGAACGATGCGCCCTCGCGGGCGCCTTGCGGCCAGGCCACGGGCGACCTGCGCCCGCATCTGCCCCGCCGCCCGCATCGCCCGCATCTGCCCCGCCGCCCGCATCGCCCGCATCTGCCCCGCCGCCGCCTCGCCCGCATCCGCGCCCGCATCTGCCCCGCCGCCCGCACCTGCGCCTGTTCCCCAACCGGACCTGCAGGGACACCCTCGGAGGACCACGACATGCCCACGCGCAGGCGATCTCTCCAGCGTCGCACCCCGCTCCAGGTGT
>JAJYJR010000503.1 GCA_021789355.1 Chloroflexota bacterium
GACCTGATCGTGCACCAGAACCGCCTGAAGGACGGTCAGCGCAAGATCGTGGCCATCACCGAGGTCCAGGGGATGGAGGGTGATGTGATCGTGATGCAGGACGTGTTCGTCTTCGAGCAGACCGGCGTGGTGGACGGCAAGATCCAGGGCCGCCTGAAGGCGACCGGCATCCGGCCCAAGTTCGTCGAGAAGTTCGAGGTCGCCGGCATCCATCTGCCGCCGGGCCTCTTCGGCTTCACCTACTGATCGGGGGCAGGTTTGTGCGCGGGGTGATGGCGACATGAGCAACCCGGTCCTGTTCGGGCTGGCCGCCGTCGCCGGCCTCGCCATCCTGCTCGTCGCCATCGGCCTGGCGGGGTCCCGCGGGTCGAGCGTCTCCGAGCGCCTGGAGCGGTACGCCTCGGCGCGGACCGAAGAGGAGAAGAGGAAGGCCGGGACGCCCTCCATCTCGGACATGATCCAGAACTCGGCCGCGCTGGCGACGCTCAACCGAGGAATCGAGCAGCGGGACTTCGGCGCAAACCTGGCCCGGGACATCGCGCGCGCCGACCTGCGCCTGAAGGTCAGCGAATACCTGGCGATCTGGGCGGGAACCACACTCGGGATCCCGCTGCTGATGATCCTGCTGAGCCCGTTCGTGCAGGCGTTCAGCAGCCCGCTGGCGTGGGTCATCGGCGCGATCATCGGGTTCATGCTGCCGCGGTTCTGGCTGGGACGGCGCCGGGCCGGGCGACTCAAGGCGTTCAACGGGCAGCTGGCCGACACCATCACGCTGATCGCCAACGCGCTCCGCGCCGGCTCCTCGTTCCTCCAGGCGGTGGAGCTGGTGGTGCGCGAGACGCGCCCGCCGATCTCGACTGAGTTCGGGCGGGTGATCCGCGAGGTCAACCTGGGGCTGCCGTTCGACCAGGCGCTGGAGAACATGCTCCGGCGGGTCCGCTCGGACGACCTGGAGCTGATGGTCACGGCGATCTCGATCCAGCACCAGGTGGGCGGCAACCTGGCGGAGATCCTGGACTCGATCGCGTTCACCATCCGGGAGCGGGTCCGCATCAAGGGCGAGATCCGCACACTGACCGCGCAGCAGCGGATGTCGGGCTACGTGGTGGGGTTCCTGCCGATCGGGCTGACGGGGATCCTGTTCGTGATCGCGCCGACGTTCATGCAGCCCATGTTCCGGAAGCCGCCCGAGCTGCTGGGGCTGCCGGCCGGTGTGATCGTGCTGTGCATCGCCGGCGTGGCGATGTTCCTTGGCTTCATGATCATCCGCCGCATCGTGGACATCGAGGTCTGAGTGATGCCGATCCTGACGATCCTCGTGGGCGCCGTGCTGGCCCTGGGCATCCTCCTGGTCTTCATCGGGATCGCCCAGTCGGCACCGGTCGACCCGGTGCAGGCGCGCCTGACCCAGCTGGGCACCATGCAGGCGAAGAACCTCGAGGAGCTCGAGCTCCAGGCACCACTCTTCGAACGGACCATCCGCCCGTTCGCCCGGCGCCTGGCGGGCATCGCGCAGCGGTTCACCAGCGCGACCCAGGCGGGGCGCACCGAGAAGCGGCTGGCGATGGCCGGGCACCCGGGCAACATGCGCACCAGCGACTTCCTCGGGCTCAAGGTGGTGATCGCGCTGGCGCTGGCCGCCATCGCCTTCCTGGCCTTCGGGATCCTGAGCGGCAACCTCCTGGAGGGCGTGCTGATCGCGGTCGCGGGCGCCGGCGTGGGGTATCTCGCGCCGGAGTTCTGGCTGGGCCGGCAGATCCGGCGCCGCCAGAGGCTGATCCTGCTGGCGATTCCCGATGCCCTGGACCTGCTGACCATCTCGGTCCGCGCGGGCCTCGGCTTCGACGCGGCACTTGGCAAGGTCACCGAGAAGATGGTGGGCCCGCTGCCGGAGGAGTTCCGGCGAGCGCTCGCGGAGATCCGGGTCGGCAAGGTGCGCCGGGAGGCGCTCCGCGACATCGTGGGGCGCACCGAAGTCCCGGCGCTCACCAACTTCATCGGCGCGGTCATCCAGGCGGAGCAGCTGGGCGTCTCGATCAGCAAGGTGCTGCAGGTTCAGTCCGAGCAGCTGCGCATCGAGCGCCGGCAACGCGCGGAGGAACAGGCGGCGCAGGCGCCGATCAAGATGCTGTTCCCGCTGGTCGGGTGCATCTTCCCGTCGCTGTTCATCGTGATTCTTGGGCCGGCCCTGATCCTCATCGCGGTCAACCTGAACACGGGCGGCAAGTAGGTCCGCGGGAACGTGATCGTGGCCGCCCAGGGGGCGCACGCCTGTGAGCCGGTCGAGACCGCTCAGCCGGAGGCGGACGCAGGTCGGGCGGTCGAGACCGCTCAGCCGGAGGCGGTCCACCAGCCAGTCGCCGTCAACCAGCCAGTCGCCGTCAACCAGCCAGTCGCCGTCAACCAGCCAGTCGCCGTCCGGGTCGATCGCACTGGCGCCACCCTCGCCACCGACGTCCGGACGGCCGGCTCGCTCTGGGCGCGCTTCATGGGGCTCATGGGTCGCCGCGTTCTGGCGCCCGGCGAGGGACTGTGGCTCCCGACCGACGCGAGCATCCATATGCTGTTCATGCGCTTCCCGATCGACGCGGTGTTCCTGGCGCCGGCGGACGGTGAGTGGCGCGCCACCGGGGACCGCGCGGCTGGCGCGGACCGCGCGGTGTCCCCATCGCCCGACACGGCCGATGGCCCCGCATGGCGCGTGGTTGCGGTCCGCGAGCGGCTGCGCCAGTGGACGGGCGTGGTCTGGTTCGTGCGCGGCGCGCGCGGCTGCCTGGAGATCGAGGCGGGGGCGGCTGCACGAGTCGGGCTGCGCGCCGGAGACATCCTGCGGTTCGAGACGCCTTCGGAGGGTTCCGGCGTGCCCGGCGCGTCAGTCGAGGCGTAGCGGTCGGGTCGTCGCGGCGCGTCACTGTCAGTCGAGGCCGCGCGGGTCGGTCAGCCTGTCCGGCCCAGTCCTGCGTCCTCGGCGGGCCGGGCCCAGGAGACGCCCGCCCCCAGCATCGGCACCCAGCAACCCGCCAGGGAGACGAACGGCAGCAGGGGGCCCGGCAGCCACGCCAGGAGCGGGAGCGCGAGGCCCCACGGTCGCCCGCGTGAGGCCAGCAGCGCCGCCGGCAGGATCAGCAGCGCGAGGTAGTGCGGCCAGAGCAGGGGCACCACCAGCATGGTCGCGACGACGGCTGCCACCATACCCGACTCGGCATCGCGTCGCGTGGCAGTGACCACTGCGGCGAGCGCCAGGACCGCCCCGATTGCGAAGGCGGCAGTCGGGAGCGGCTCCGCGAGGCCGGCCCGCGCAGCGAGGGTCGCGAACCCGACGTCGCTGGACGCCGTGCCGGCACCGCGCAGGTTGAGCAGCAGCCGGGCGTAGTCGAGCCACGCGCCGCCGCCGGCCACCAGGGCCGAACCGGCCAGCAGCAAGAATCCCGCCAGCGCTGCGCCCATGATGGGGGCAGCGCGGCGGCGCAGGGCCCACCATGCGAGCAGGATGGCGACCTGCGGGCGCACGGCGATCGCGAGTGCCGTAGCCGCGCCCGCCAGCGCCCCGCCGAGCGGGCGGACGCTCCATCGCCAGGCCGCGGCCCCGGCCAGTAGCACGAGCAGGCTGACGTTGCCGAGGTTCAGGTCGAGCAGGGTCGGCAGCGACAGGCACGCGATCCCGAACGCGGCCAGCCGCACGGCCCGCGACACCGGCAGGATCGCGCAGGCGGCCACGAGCGCGATGACGTGCAGGGCCTCCCAGGCCGCCGCGGCCCAGGTCGGACTGAACGGGACCAGCGCGAGCAGGAGCACCGCGAGCGGGGGCGGGTACAGGTAGAGGCCGGCGGCGCCCGGCGCGAAGGCGCCGTCCTGGGTCTGTGCCTGGTACAGGGACTGACCGGCGGCAAGACGCCTGGCCGCCGCGTCGTAGGCCGCGAAATCGTAGCCGGCACCGTGGCTCCCGCGGAAGACGAGGATCGCGGCGACCAGCACGCTCGCGCCCGCCAGCGCGAGGGCAAGTCCCGCGACATCGGCCGCGTGGAGACGGGGTCGTGGCCGGAGCGTCATCGCCCGGTCGTAGGGGTGCCCATCGGGGGATGATAAGCGGCGGTCAAGGCCGAACGGCGAGGATTCGGGCGTGGCCGTCCTGCTGGATCTCGTCCTGCCGCCACGCTGCCCCGGCTGCGGACGCGAGGGCGCGCCGATCTGCGCGCGCTGCATGCGACCGCTCGAGCGACGCCTGGACGAGCCGCCGGGCGTGCCTGTCGGGCTTCCGGCCGAACTGCCGGAGGGACTCGTGCAGCTCGAGTGGTGCGCCGCCTTCACCGGGCCGGTGCGGGCGGCGCTGCTCGCCCTGAAGTACGACGGTGACCGGCGGGTCGCGGAACCGCTGGGAACGGTGGCGGGCCGCCGCTGGCGCCGCGCGGGCGCGGTGGGGGAGCTGCTGGTGCCGGTCCCGATCCACGCAGAGCGCCTCCGCTCGCGCGGATACGACCAGGCGATCCTCCTGGCCGGTGTCGCGGCGCGGGAGCTCGGACTGCCCATGGTGCCGGCCCTGCGCCGGGCGGAGGCGACCGCCGCGCAGTACCGGCTCGGCCGTGCGAAACGGGCAGTGAACGTAGGCCACGCCTTCGAGTGCCGGCCGGAGCAGGGCGCCGCGGTGCTCGGTCGCCAGGTCGTCCTCGTCGACGACATCGTCACGACGGGCTCCACGCTGAGTGCCTGCGCCGCTGCGCTTTACGTGGGCGGCGCCCGGTGCGTGGCGGGGCTCGCGGTGGCGCGGGAGCGGTGAGGGCCGGCTGGTGGCGGCTGCCGGCCGCTGTCAGGCCGGTCGCGGGGCCAACTGGTGGCGGGGCCGGCTGGTGGCGGGGCCGGCCGGCGGCGGGGCCGGC
>JAJYJR010000504.1 GCA_021789355.1 Chloroflexota bacterium
AGCTGCCGCGAGATGAAGCCGGGAACGCCGCCGAAGGCTTCGTTCGAAGCCGCGAACCAGGCCACGAAGTCCTCGTCGTGCCCTTCGGCGATCGCGGGAAACTCGACGATGTTCACGAACATGGGAAGTGAACCTCCTGCTTTCCGTCTGGCTGTGACTTGCGCGCGAACCGGCGCGCGCGCGTCGAGCGCACCTGCGGCCGGGGTCGCGCGCGCCAGTGATCGGCCCGACATCGCCCGACGGCACTAGATCCCGTCGAAGCTAGTGATGATGGCCGTCGTTCGGCTGCCACCCGCTCTCCAGGGTGCGCTTCAGGTTGGTCACCATGTGCCGGGCCATCTTCTGCTCGTAGCCCTCCAGGTACACCCTGCTGACCACTCTCGCCAGCGCGTGGGGATCCCACGCGCAGCGAAGCTCGACGTGCGTGCCGTCTTCGGCCTCGGAGAACTCGTACGTCGTCGTGATCGTGCCGAAATCGACGAGCCTGTTGACCTTGATGGGCCGGAGCTCGCCGACCCAGCGCTGCGGCCGTCGGCACTCGGTCACCGTCCACAGCATCCTCGACTGCATCGGCCCGACCCTTCCGATTCCGACGAAGGTTTCGCCGCTGCTCGTCGGGTGAGCCGGTGGGTGCTCGAGCATCGGGCCCATCATCGGATCGATGATCGGCCAGTTCGCGATCGTCGTGACGGAGTCGAAGACGTCGCCGATCGGCTGGCGCACGATCGCCTTCTCCACCACTTCAATCATGGTCGTCAGCCTCCGTTTGGCCGTCCGTTTCCAGGCGCGCTGCGCTTGTGCGCACGTCCCGCGCTCCCTTTACCTCGACGGTACGGACCACGGCTGAGACCTGTGTGAGGCGTGCCTGAGTGGGACGAGTCGCGCAGTCGGGCGCACGAAAACACGCGCGGGACAGGTCGTGAGGCTCGTGCCGAGCCTCATCGGCGGACGAGCCCGGCGGCCGCCAGCCACGATCCGGCGATGAGCACTGCCCAGGGGATGAGGAAAAGCGGGGTGTAGGCCTGCCCGGCGTGCTCCATCGAGCCGACCGCCCAAACGCCCACCGCGGCCACGGCGACCCCGACGACGACGCGTCGCCAGACGATCGCCTCGCCGGGCGCCCGGAGCAGTCGCCGAAGCCCGCCCGTCGCGGACGCAGCGGCGCCGTCGTCGCGCATCCGGGCCACCCAGCCCCTCACTCGAGCCGGTCCGTGGACGACCGCGTAGTACGAGACATAGGCGAAGGCCGCCCCGCCGATGACGTCGATGAGCCAGTGGTCGCCCGTGTACATGATCGAGAACGCGACGAGCAACGCGTACGCGAAGGCGGCCCAGCCGATCCTCCCGAAGGCGCGCCGCAGCACCAGGAACGAGAGCGTCGCGTACCCCATGTGGAGCGACGGCCAGGCTGCCACGCTGTTCGGCCCGACGTCGTAGAAGGTGTACGTGTAGATGTAGCGGCCGTTGAAGCCGAGCGCGGCCGCCAGCTGCTCGAAGGCGCCGGGCTTGAGGTACGCGATCAGCGGCCGTCCGTCCGGTCCGTTGAGCGCACCCGCCTGCGCGGTGTACCACGGGGGCGCGGTGGGCATCACCACGAACGTCACGAACGCCCACAGGCTGAGCAGGATGAGCGCGGCGACGAAGTCGAAGTACTCCGCTCGACGCCAGATCCACAGGATGAACCCGGTCACCAGCGGCAGCGCGAAATGGAGCATGTAGACGATCGTCGCGAGGATCGCAAATGGATCCGTCCCGGTCGCGGGGTGCAGCCAGCGCTGCAGGAGCTCGGTCGGGACGTTCCCGAACGTCAGGAGCCGCTCGGCGGCAACCATGTGATCCACGTGGACGCCGAAGCCGACATTGTCGGCGAGCCCGCGCATGAGCTCGTAGGCGAGGAACAGCGCCACGAACGGGATCCAGTCGCGCAGGAAGAGCCGACCGCGGCCGAGCAGCACCGCGCCCAGCGCGAAGGCCGCCGCCATGACGTCCGGCGTGATCTCGATCCCGCGCAGGAACATGAACAGGACGACGATCGCGGCATAGGCGAGGACGCCCGCGAGGATCAGTCGCTCGTTCCGCCGACGGCCAGGATCCAACGTCGCCTCGGCCGTCTCCGACCCCGCAGTCGCCACGCTCAGCTCCTCCTTCGTCACGCCTTGCCGCACCGGCGACGGCGCGCCCTTCCTTCATGAGCGACGGACCGTCAGCCGACCCACCGCATCTCGAGGCGGGGCTGCCTCGGGACGTCCGGTCCCCGCCGCCCTGATGGGGAATCGCTACGAGGCGGACGGCGCGACCATCGCGCAGGCCCGCCGGGCGCGACCAAGCTGCCGCGCGATGACGGCGATCCCGAGGCCGTTCATCCCGATCCCCAGCAGCAGGATTGGGACGCGATAGGCGTCGAGGAAGACCGCGGCGGCGGAGAGTCCGAGGAGGGGGAGGAGGTCGACCACGTGGTGGGCGCAGCAGGCGAGCATCGCCGCGCCGCTGGTTGCCGTCCCGGCAGCCGTGACGGCGGCGCCGGTCCGGTGCCGTCGATCGAGACGCCGCAGCTCCACGAACAGTGCGACCTGGGTGCCGAACCCGACGGCGATGAGCGCGACGAACGGAGCATCGGTCTGCAGCTGTTCGAGCGCATGTCCCGGTCCCTGGGCAAGGCTGATGAGCCCGAGATACACCGCGAGGAGGCCGGCTGCAGCAAGCACGCCCGGCGCGATCGACCGGAATGCGAGTGAGCGCGCGCGCGGTGCGACGCGGGCAAGTGCGGTCACGATGTGCTCCCCACGGTCCAACGGACGGGTGGCTCGGTGACAGTGCCAATGGGCGGCAGGGTCAGCTCGATCCAGGAGACACCTCGTAGAAAGGCGGCGGCGTCGCCGTCAAACTTCAGCCACCCATCGCGGTGGTGGCCCCCTCCGGCCGCGGCATCCCAGGGCGGCGCCGAGAGCGTTTCGCCGTGTTCGTTGCGCAGGCTCGCACCCTGCAGGGTCACGGTGTCGAGATCGACAGCGTGGTTGTCGAGCTGGATGTGGAAGGTGAGGCCCTGCCCCGGGTTCTCCCAGGTCGCCGTCAGGGTGATCCCACCGGCCTCCTCTACCTGGTTCGCCGACCCAGCCGAGTCGCTCGCGTCCGGACGCCGCGCTCCGGACGACGCGACGGCAGAGCAACCGGCGAGCAGGGCACCAAGCGAAAGCGCCAAGACGAGGAAGATCCGTCGATTCATGGCGGCAGGATCCTGCGCGAGGGTGAGGAGAGGCTGAGCGAGGGATGAGAGACCGACAAGAGAACCCAAAGAGATGACACGCGCGCCGCCGCGGGAGCCGATCTTCTCACCCGGGCGTCAGTCGGCCCTCATCGCGCGCTCATCTCGGTGGGGTCGAATTGCAGATATATGGCTGAGGTGCGCGACTCACTCTGGCTGAGGTGCGCGGCCCACTCGCGGAACGGCTGTCAGGGCCGGATGCCGCGGCAGTCACAGACCGACCGGGACTCCTCCCATAGAGGGGAAGGCCCGAACACGATGGGGGATGACCTATGACCGTTCAGGCGCATGACCAAGTTGCGCTTGGTCCCTCTCACCACGCATCGGCGCCATCGGCGATAGACCGTGCACCAGGCGCGCGCGCACGACCCTGGCGGCCGCTGGCCGCCGTGATAGCGACACTCGTCGTGGGTGGCCTGGTGGTCGCCGGTGTGGTTCCCTTTTCGACGGTGGTGTACCTCGGGCTGTTCGGCGGCATGCTGCTGATGCACGCTGGAGGGCATGGGCACGGAGCGCACACCGGGCACGCGACGGCGAGCAACGGCGACCACGGAACCAGTCCCACCCCGCAGGCGGGCGCCGAGGGCGACGAGCACCGCTCGCACGGCTGCCACTGACGGGGCCGATGCTACACCGGATCCCGCGCCCACCAGCCGTCAACGGCTACGCCCGGCCACTGCCATCGGGTGCAGAAGGCTGCGACGCATCCCCACGAGTTCGGAAGGACCTTCGTAGACCGGGCCCGGCGCGGTACGGGGTTCGACGATGAGCCCGTACACACCCGCGTGGTGAAGGCGCCCGGGGGCAGCGACGAGGGATCAGCCTGACGAGCGGAGATGTCAGGCCCCGATGGGCCGGCCCGCGCCGTAGCCGGCTCGTTCGACCGCGCGTACCAGCGTCAGCAGGTCGATCTCGCTCGGGTCGTAGTCCACGTGCGCGGTCTCCGTGGCCGGGTTGACGTACACGCGGAGCACGCCGTCGGAGGCCGCGAGCTCTCGCTCGATCGCCCGCACCCCGTCGCCGCCGCGTCCGGGCCCGTACACGGGGATCTGGAGGTTGCGGACGATGTCCATGTGACGAGCGTCGTCGCATGCGCTGAGCAGAACGTGAGCGTCGCCTGAGACTTGGGGATCGACTCGGCGACCGCCGGCCGCATGTTCTTGCGGTACGTGCTGTCGCATAGCCGATTCACCGCACGTCCGCTGATCTGCGCTTGCCGGTGTTCCGGGATGGAGACGCTGCCAGGACAACCGAGTTCCAGGATCGGAGTGCGGATCCACGTCTCGTGCAGGCGCTCACGGTGCCGCCGAGGACTCGGAGGGATCTGAGGTACGGCTGGATGCTCCCGAGGAAGACGTCCCGAGGCCCGGTGCTCGGTCCGTCGGCGCGCCGTGGCGCCCGCTCCACTCCTCCGCGGGCACTGCTGCGAGCGCAACCCCGGCGAGCATGACGACGAGGCCGATCATGTCCGGGGCGGTTACGCGCCCTCCCGCGAGCACGTCGGCGGCCACCCCGGACACCGGCACGAGATACAGGGCCGATCCGAGGCGTGTCAGCGGGACCCGCTCGAGGAGCCCGAACCAGGCCATGTACGCGAGGCCCGTGCCAA
>JAJYJR010000505.1 GCA_021789355.1 Chloroflexota bacterium
CCTCGGCCTCCTCGCCCGGGCGCAGGCGGGCGCGGATCTCGTCGAGGTAGCGCACGCACAGCTCGCGGTCGAAGGCCACCACCTGGGCTTTGAGGCCCAGCGGCTCGACGCGACGGCGGTAGTGTTCGACGACGTCCGCGCAGACGGTCGCCACCCGCGCCGGGGTCTTCATGTACTGGTCCACGCGGGAGGCGCGCCGGGCCAGGTAGCCCCGCTCGTCCTCGTCGAGCGCCTCCGCCTGCGCCAGCTCGGCGAACGCCTCGTCGAGCGCCTCGTGATCGACGTGGAAGTCGACGAGGCGCGTCTCGATGTGGATGGGCAGGGTGGCCCCGTCGGCGATGGAGCGCTCCACCGTGTAGTGGTTGAGCACGCCCTCCGGATCGTCGGGATCCCCGAAGGTCTCCCAGGTGTTGCGATCGGCGGTCGAGACGGGGGTGCCGGTGAGGCCGATGAAGCGCGCGTTGGGGAGCGCGGTCCGCATGTCGGCCCCGAGCCGGCCCTCCTGGGTGCGGTGGGCCTCGTCGACCAGCACCACGATGTTGGCGCGGTCGTTGAGCAGCCCTGCGTCGGCGAAGCGGAAGATGGTGGTGACGATCACCCCCCGCGCGTCCTCGCGCAGCAGGCGGCGCAGGTCCTCCTTCGTGTCGGCCACCTGCATGCCCGGCAGGCCCACCGAGGCGAACTCCGAGGACACTTGCTCGATGAGATCGAGCCGATCGAGCACCACGAGGATGGTGGGCGCGTCGAGGTCGGCCGCCTGGCGCAGCTTGGCGGCGGCGAAGGCCATCACCAGGGTCTTGCCGGAGCCCTGGTGCTGCCACACCAGGCCCTGTCGGCGGCGCGGGTCGCGGCAGCGGGCCACGATCGCCTCCACCGCCTCGACCTGGGGGTAGCGGGGGACGATCTTGGCGGTGTAGCCCCCGGCGCTGGAGCTGCGGCGCGAGTAGAGGGTGTAGGTGCGCAGGATGTCGAGGAGGAGCTCCGGAGTGAGGAGCAGGCTCGCCGCGTGGAGGACGCCGGCCAGCCCCGGCAGGGTCAGCGGATCGGTGGTGCGGCCCCAGGGCAGCCACAGCTCGGGGGCCTGGCGCACCGCGCCGTAGCGGAAGTCCTTCCCCTCCGTGGCGAAGGAGAGGACGTTGGGCACGAAGAAGCCGGGGGTCTTCGTCTCGTACACGCCGTGGATGTCACCCGCGGCATTGAGCCAGGAGCGCGAGCGGCTGACCGGGGTCTTCGTCTCGCCCACCACGAGGGGGAACCCGTTGACCCACAGGACCAGGTCGTAGCGGCGCTCCTCGGTGCCCGGGTGATAGGTCACCTCGGTGGAGACCACCAGGGCGTTGGCGCGCGGGCTCTCGAAGTCGACGAGGTGCACCGGGACGAAGTCGTCGGCGCCCACGAAGCGGACGGTCTGGGTGCCGCGCAGCCACTCCGTCAGGCGGCGGTTCGCCTCGACCAGGCCGTCGTCCGCCACCGCCAGGATGGCCGCCCGCAGGCGGGGCAGGACCTCGTCCACCCGTTCCGGGTGCGCCGCGATGGCCGGATTGAGGCGGCGCAGGGCCGCCGCCACCTCCGATTCGATGAGGACGCTGTCGGGCGGCCGATCGAGGGCGCTGCCGGGCACAACGTGCCAGCCGAGATCGGGCCGGGCCAGGCGCTCGACCAGCGCCTCCTGCACCGCGGTCTCGGCGATCTCACTCATGCCGCGCCGTCGAGGAAGCGGTCGTAGGAGGCGGGGATCTCGTGGTCACCCGAGAGGAGGTCCGTCAGGACCGCACCGCGGAGGGCGTCCAGTCGAGCTGCCACGCGGCCAGCGGCTTCGATTGCATCGGTGAATGACTCGCCCAGCGCGACGAGGGCGCGCTGATCCGCACGGCTCGGGAGCCGGATCGGCAGGGCGAGGTAGTCCCCCACCCGCAGGTTGCGGATGTTCGTGGTCTTGGACTGGAACGCGTGCGTATCGCCGCGCTGATAGCGGGCCCACAGCCACCAGAACACGTACCGAGGCTCGGCGACCATTGGGTCGACCCGCAGCAATCGCATGAAGTCCGTCGGGACCACCCCTGGTAAGGCCTCCGCTGCGCGGACAACGCGGCCGACCGCCTGATCGTCGGTGCCGCCGCTGCGCTCCAGCAGGATGTCGTCCTGCTCAATCGAGCGAGATGCGAGACGGGCACGGGATAGCGAGCGGCGGCTGCTGTACTGAGGATCGACCGTGGATGTTGGACTGCTGAAGACGAGCAAGTTCAGGGCGTCGACGTCGATGTCGCTCGTCCCCGCGGAGTCGCCCCAGGCACCGCCGATCACGTGGGTCAGCGCGTGAGTCAGAGGCACCCAGTCCGACCTGAACGACTCCGCCATGTCGAGAAGCACGGACCGTCTCGTCTGGACGATACGACGGCCGGCCTCCTTGGCAGCCCCGACTGCATGATCCAGCGTCGCGATCAGATCCACGATGCGGCGCTGCTCGGCGAGGGGAGGAACGTCGATCTCGATCCTGGGGACCCGCGTGGCGCCGAGATGAGCAATAGTGGTCCCGGTTGACATCCCCGCCATCCGACCGTCTCGGAACCGCATATCAAGAGCCAGACACAGGAACTGAGGGCTGCACTCTGACCAATCGCGCACCCTCACCCGAACAAGAGTGTTCTGAAAGCAGAGCCCGGCCTCCCGGTCCGTGACGATGGCCGGACACCCGACAGAGTTTTCATTCCCGCCCTCTACGAGCAGCACGTCACCGGGGCGCAACGCGAACCGCGTCTCTTCATCTGTCGTGAAGTCCATTAGCAGGACGTCTTTGAGAGAGATCGCGCCGTTCTGAACGTTCGCAGCGCGGAGATATTGACGCGGGCGTACGCCGAGACGCCGCCCCGGCGACAGCTGCCTGCCGAGCGTTGTCTCAGCGATATCAGCCAGTGATAGCCGGCGCCACCCGTCACGCATAGCCAGCCTCGCGGAGCCGCTCGGCCAGCCGCTCCTCGGCCTCGCGCAGTGCCCGCTGCGCCTCGCCCAGCTCGGCCAGCGCGGTCTCGACATCGACCACCTCGGCCGCAGCACCCTTGATGTAGCGCCCGATGTTGAGATCCCAGCCGTTCGCCTCGATCTCGGCGTGGGACACGAGACGCACCCCGACACCGTCGGACCCGTCCTGCTCGGTCCCGGTCCGATAGGCGGCCAGGATCAGCTCGACGTCCTCGGGGCGCATGCGGTTCTGGTTGCGGCCCTTCTCGAAGCGTTGTGAGCCGTCCACGAAGAGGACGTGCCCCCGCCGCTCGGGCGCCTTCGTGGCACGGAAGATCAGCAGGCAGGCCGGGATCGACGTCGAGTAGAAGAGGTTGGGCGGCAGCCCGATCACGGCCTCCAACTGGTCGGAGCGGACCAGGCACTGGCGGATCTGCGCCTCGGCGCCGCCCCGGAAGAGCACCCCGTGGGGCATCACCACGCCGAGCCGCCCGGTCAGCGGCTGCATCGACGCCACCATGTGCTGCACCCAGGCGTAGTCGCCGAACGACGCCGGCGGCAGCCCACAGGCGGCCCGGCCCCAGGGATCGTGGGCCCACACGTCGGCGCCCCAGTTCTTCAGGGAGAAGGGCGGATTGGTGATCACCACGTCGAAGCGGTCGAGATGCCCCGCGGCATCGAGGAACTTCGGGTCGCGCAGCGTGTCGCCCCGCCGGACCCGGGCATCCTCGATGTCGTGGAGGAAGAGGTTCATGCGCGCGATGGCCGAGGTGGTGAGCTGCACCTCCTGACCGAAGAAGCGCATCTGCGCCACCGAGCCCCCCGCCTCGGTCACCTCGGCAGCCGCCTCGATGAGCATGCCGCCCGAGCCGACCGCTGGGTCGTACACCGTATCGGTAGGCCCCGGGTCGAGGATCTTCGTCAGGAGTCGCACCACCGAGCGCGGGGTGAAGAACTCCCCGGCCTTCTTGCCCGAGGCATCGGCGAACTGGCGCAGCAGGTACTCGTAGGCGGCGCCCAGCACGTCGTGGCCGACGCGCGAGGGGTGCAGGTCGAGGGTGGCGAAGGCACCGATCAGGTTGAGCAGGGCGTGCTCGGGGAGCTTCTCCTTGTTGCCCCACTGCACGTCCCCGAAGATGAGGGCGAGCGTGTCGGGGTTGGCCTGCTCGATGCGCTGGAGCATGGTCTGGAGCGCCACGCCCACGTTGTCGGTGACGCGACGCAGGTCGCGCCAGTGGCACCCGTCGGGGATCTGGAAGCGGTAGTTCTCGGGGAGCGCCGCGAGGGCTTCATCGCCGCCGTAGTCGGCCAGGGCCCGCTCGTGCTCGCTGTCCCAGGTGTCGCTGATCCGCTTGAAGAAGAGCAGCGGGAAGATGTAGGCCTTGAAGTCGGCGGGATCGACCGGGCCGCGCAGCGAGTTGGCGGCCGCCCAGAGACGGGACTCCAGGTCCTGCTGGGTGAGGCCGAGGGGTTCCTGGGTCATGCGGGCTCCGCCGGTCATCGCCGACGGTGACCGAGGCGCATCACGACGACCGGCCGACAAGGCGTTGCCGCAGCACGTCGATGACCACCAGGCTGCCGTCCGCGTCCCGGACACGCCAGAAGGTCCACCCGTTGGTCTGCGGGTACTCGCGACCCGGCGTCGCACCGATGATCGACTTGCGCGCCATGCCGGCGGCCGTGGAGAGCGAGTCGTACCGGGTGTCGTTCCATGTCACGGTCCCATCCGCCTCGACCCGCGCCGTCAGGTGGTGACCCTTGTACATCGTCTCCAGGTCGAGCGGCGGCCGGATGGCGCCTGATGCGATCAGGTCTCGCAGGGTCACGTGGCGCCAGGGGGTCTTCTCGCCACCACCGCCCTGGTCGGCGGCCGCCTCGTCCGCGGCGGGGTGAGCAGGACCA
>JAJYJR010000021.1 GCA_021789355.1 Chloroflexota bacterium
GTTACTGGGTCTTCCTGTTCCACGTCTCGGTGGCGATGGAACTCGTGCTGCTCGCACCGTTCATGAAGTTCGCCCACGCCGTGTACCGGCCCGTGGCGCTCTTCTTCTACGCGATCGCGGGGGAGCGGGCGAGCGGGTCATGAAGGACCGCCCGACGCGGATCGCGAGGTGGCGGACGGCCTGCGACTCCCGGGCCGTTCGCCTCTCCGACATCTCACTGCTGCGTGACACGCTTCCCGCGAGGTGCTGCCGCACGTGCGAAGCCTGCTCGTGAACATCCCTGCGCTCCGGCCCGCACTACGGAGGATTCCCGGGCCGTGCTGACCGGAACGGCGGCGTTGCGCCGCGACGGTCCGGACAAGGTGACCGGGCGGGCGCGCTACACGGACGACCTCGTGGTCCCGGGAGCCTGGTATGGCGCGACGGTGCGCGCGACCGAGCCACACGCCCGGCTCCTGGGCATCGAACGCGACCCGGACTTCGACTGGTCGGACATCGTGCTCGTGACCGCGGCAGACATCCCTGGCGACAACGTCGTCCACCTCCAGGTCGATGACCAGCCGGCACTCGTTGCCGACGAGATCCGCCACGTCGCCGAGCCCGTCGCGCTTGTCGCGGCCCCCGACCCGACGCTCGCGCGAGCGGCGCGCGACCACGTCCACCTGCGCACGGAGCCCCTGCCCGCGGTCCTCGACCCGCTCGTGTCCGAGCATGCGTTCGCGGCCTACGAGATCGTCCGGGGCGACCTCCCGGCGGGGTTGGCGGAGGCGGACCTCGTCGTCGAGGGGACGTACCGGGTCGGTCCCCAGGAGCACCTCTCGATCGAGCCCCAGGGCGTCATCGCCGTCCCGCGAGCGGACGGCGGGGTGATCGTGTACGGCTCGATGCAGTGCCCGTACTACGTGCACGCGGCCCTCGCCCGCGCCCTCGGGCTCGAGGCCGAGCGGGCCGTCGTGGTGCAGGCCGAGACGGGTGGCGGGTTCGGGGGCAAGGAGGAGTACCCCTCGATGCTGGCCATTCACGCCGCCCTGCTCGCCCATCGCACGGGGCGTCCCGTGCGGATGATCTACGACCGACACGAGGACATCGCCGCGACCACGAAGCGCCATCCCGCCGTGGTCACCCACCGGACGGGCGTCACGCGCGACGGACGGCTGGTGGCGCAGGACATCGAGGTCGTCATGGACGGCGGCGCGTACGCCACGCTCTCGCCGGTGGTCCTCTCGCGCGGGGCCATCCACGCCGCGGGGCCGTATCGCTGCCCGAACGTCCGGATCCGGGCGCGCGCGATGGCCACGAACACGCCGCCCAGCGGGGCATTCCGCGGGTTCGGGGCGCCGCAGACGGAGTTCGCGGCCGAGACCCAGGTGAACCGCATCGCCGACGCGCTCGGGATCTCGCCCGCCGAGATGCGCCGCCGCTGGGCCTACCGCGTGGGGGATGTGACGCCCACCGGGCAGCGGCTGGCCTCGAGCGTGAGCGCCGGTGCGGTCCTCGAGCGCGTCCTCGCGGCGTCCGACTTCGACGCCGCGCGGGCACGGACCGCGGCGGCTCGCCGGCAGGCAGCAGCGCCCGGGACGCGGCGCACGGCGTCGGGGGTTGGCCTCGCCCTCGGCTGGCACGGCGCCGGCTTCACTGGCAGCGGCGAGGAGCACCTCGCGAGTGAAGCCGCGGTCGAAGTGACGGGCGCGGGAACGATCCGGATCCTCGTCGACTCGACCGAGATCGGGCAGGGCATGCGGACGGTCCTTCCCCAGCTCGTCGCCGACGCACTCGGCGTGTCCATGGCCGACGTGGAGGTCGCGCCGCAGGACACGTCGCTGGTTCCCAACAGCGGTCCGACGGTGGCTTCCCGGACGACGATGATCGTGGGTGGCCTGTGCGTCCAGGCGGCTCGCCGCCTGCGCGCGGAGGTCGAGGCGCGTACCGGGCGGCCCTTCGGCGAAGGGTACCGGGACGACGCGCGCGAGCACGGCGCGAGCCGAGCCGATGCCCGGTTCGAGGGCTTCCCGGGGATCGAGTGGGACGAGCCCACGCATCGGGGCGACGCGTATCCGGCCTACAGCTGGGCCGCCGCGGTCGCGACCGCTGACGTGGACCTCGACTCGGGAGAGGTGAGCGTGCGGTCCGTCGTCGCCGTCGACGAGGCCGGCCGCATCGTGAACCCGCTCCTGGCGTCCGGGCAGGTCGAGGGGGGCACGCTGCAGGCGGTGGGCTACGCGACGATCGAGGAGATGAAGGTCGAGGACGGGCGCTACGTGAACGACCGCTTCGCGACCTACCTCGTGCCGACTGCCCTCGATGCGCCCGAGATCCGGGCACTCTTCGTCGAGGATCCCTTCCAGGGCGTGCCCCACGGTGCCAAGGGCCTCGGTGAGCTGCCAATGGACGTCGGGGCGCCCGCCGTGATCGCGGCGATCCACGATGCGACCGGGGCGTGGATCCCCGAGCTCCCCGCGACACCCGAGCGCGTCCTCGCCGCGATCCTCGCGGCCGAGGCGACCCCCGCGCCCGAAGCGGAGCCGTCGCCGTGAGGGTCGAGGCCGGGAGCCCCTCGATCGTGCGGTTCGCCGTCAACGGCGCGCCCGTGGAGGTCGCGGCCCCCGGCGGCCGACGCCTGCTTGACGCCCTGCGGATCGACCTCGGGCTGACCGGGACGAAGGAGGGCTGCGGCGAGGGCGAATGCGGTGCCTGCGCGGTCCTGCTCGACGGGACGCTCGTCAACAGCTGCCTCGTCCCTCTCTGCCAGGTCGAGGGCCGGGCGGTCGTGACGGTCGAGGGGCTGACCCGCGGCAACCGGCTCGATCCCCTCCAGCACGCATTCCTGCGCTCCGGCGCCGTTCAGTGCGGGTTCTGCACGCCAGGCATGCTCATGGCGGGCCACGCGTTCCTCGAGAGCGGAGCGACGCCGACCGACAGCGCGATCCGAGAGGCGATCGCGGGCAACATCTGTCGCTGTACGGGCTATACGCGGATCGTGGAGGCGATCCGATCAGCGGCGGAGCGCGCGGATGCGCCGGACGTGGTCGCTCCCCAAGCCGCCGCGCCTGCGGTGGCCGGCCCACGCAGCGTCGTGCGGCGGTCCGCCCCGCCGGCCGCCTCGCCGGGGACGCTCGACGATGCGCTCCAGCTGCTGGCGGGGGGCGCCTACCGGCCCATCGCCGGAGGGACGGACGTGATGGTGGGCCTCGCCGGTGGCGACGCAGTCGGAAGGCCGCTCCTCGACCTGTGGGCGCTGGACGAGCTGCGAGGGATCCGCCTCGCAGTCGACCCGGCCGGCGCGCCACTGCTCGAGCTCGGGGCCCTCACGACCTATGCCGAGCTCCGTCGCTCGCCGGTCGTCGCCGAGCATCTCCCGGCCCTCGCCGAGGTCGCCGCGACCGTGGGCGCCCCGCAGATCCAGGCACGCGGCACGATCGGCGGGAACGTCGTCAATGCCTCGCCAGCCGGGGACGTGCTGCCGCTCCTGCTCGCAACGGACGCCTCGCTCGTCGTGGCCAGCGTCCGCGGAGCGCGACGGATCGCCGCGGGCGAGTTCTTCACCGCCTATCGCATCACCGCTCGCGGTGACGACGAGCTGCTCGTGCGGATCGAGATTCCGCTCCCCACAGGGCGCCATGTCCGGTTCCGAAAAGTCGGCACTCGCCGCGCGCTGGCCATCTCCAAGGTCGCCATGGCGGTCTCCTGGAGAGCGGACAACGGGGCCTGGCGCGACGTGCGTGTCGCGCTCGGCTCGGTCGCCCCGATCCCGGTCCGTGCGCCGGGGACCGAGGCGATCCTGGAGGGCACGTCGCCAGGTGCGGATGTGGCGGCGCGAGCCGCGGCGGCCGTCGCCGCGGAGATCCGCCCCATCGACGACGTCCGCTCGACCGCGGCCTACCGGCGCCTCGTTGCCGGGCGCGTGCTCCGGCGCATCGTCCTCGACGCTGCGGCGGGTTGACCGACCGGCGCGAGCTGGTTGCCGCTCCCGCCTGGACGCGCGTCGGCTCGCGACCCGCCCGCCCGTCGAAGGCGCGGACCCGGGCGGCCGCCGCCGGCGTGGGCCCCGACGTCCGTACCCCCAGGAGCCATCGCTTCCGGTGCCGCCGGAAGCGGGACCACCTCAGCGTATGGCGTACTGCTCGCGCAGTCGCCGCAGCGTCGCCACGAACTCCGCCTGGCCGGGGAAACTCAGGGCGTCCGTGGGGCAGATACTCGTGCAGGAGGAGCAGCCCACGACGCAGTTCAGCGGATTGGCGACGATGGTGGTCTTCTCGCCCTGGACGAAGACGTCATTGGTGCAGAACTGCAGGCACTCCGAGTCGTTGAGGCAGGCTTCCGGGTCGATCGTGGGGAACCAGGGGATCGCCTCCCGGGGAATGCCCATGTAGGACTGGTCGCTCATCCCTCGATCGCCCCGAGCGTGGCCTCGACGTCGGCAAATGCCTCGTCGGTGGTCTTGAACTGGATGGAGACCGGCCTCCATGTCGTCTCGTTCATGGGAACTCCGGCCTGCTCGAATCCGTCGCGCAGAAGCTTGGCCTGCTTCTCGACCTTGCAGGCCGGGGTGACGTAGACCGTGCCATCGTCCTTCAGGAGATCGCGCATGAGCGCCTCGCCGTTGGCTTCGCAGAGCCGGGCATGAATGACCATGTAGTCGTGCGGCAGCTCGAGCCGGATCCGTTCCGCCAGCTGAGGAATGTCGAGGTCCTTCATGCTCGGGCACGCGAAGCTGCACGTGCACATGAGAATCGCCTTCTTCACCACGAGCCTCCAATGTCGCTTGCCGGCCTCCTGCGGGCGCCCGGCTGTATATCAACCGAGATTGTCACACCATGATCTGAGATTGCTGAGGGCGCGACCGGCCCGTTCTCGAGGAGCCGTGCGGCAAGGACGGAGAGGGCCTGTAGGACACGTCTCGCGCGGACGGTGCACGCCGCCGGTGCGGTGGACGGGGACGCGAGCGCTACGTGAGCCAGCTCTGCCAGTCGATCTGCGGGAGTCCAGGGCTCGTCGAGCAGGTTGACGTCGACCCGCCCGATGCCCGGCAGCGCGGCCACGGCGGCCTGCACCTGCCCCGCGAGCCAGCCCGCCAGCGGGCAGCCAGGGGCTGGCAGCACGAGTTCGATCCTGACGTGTCCGTCCTGCACCCCGATCGTCCGCACGAGACCGAGGTCGACGATGCTCGCCCCGAGTTCGGGGTCCACGACGCCACGCAACGCCTCGCGAACCGCCGAGTCGTCTGGTGTCGGGCCGATGGCGCCGGCAGTTTCGGTCCCAGTCTTTCGCATCACTGCTCGCCGGCGTTCGCAGGGGCAACGGGCCGTCGGGACTTGTCGCCCACGGGGTTCGTGACTCTCGGCACGACCATCACCACACCGGTTGATGAGATATTCAAGCCTGTGAAGATGCCCCTCGGGTTGCTGGCGCGCAGGCGCCCGTTCTCGTTCGCGCCCGGGCTGTTCGGCGTGGGGAGCGTTGGATCCGGCGGCGGGTCGACAGGCAGCCGCAGGGCTCGGCCGGGCATGCCGCGATGACCGACACATACGACCTGGCGGTGCTGGGCGGTGGTCCAGCCGGTTACGTGGCGGCGCTCCGGGCAGCGCAGCTCGGTGCGCATGCCGTGCTGATCGAGCACGCGCGCGTCGGCGGCACCTGCCTGAATGTCGGCTGCATCCCCACCAAGGCGCTGACCACCTCGATGGAAGTGCTGTTTGGCGCGAGGCGCGCGCGCGAGTTCGGGGTTGCGATCCCGTCCGCCGACCCCGACCTGCCCGCACTCATGGCGTACAAGCAGGGCACCGTCAACGCGCTGGTCGGCGGGGTTGAGCACCTCCTGGGGGCAGCAGGCGTCACGCTCCTGCGCGGCACCGGGCAGCTGGTGGCCGCGGACATGCTACGCGTGCAACCCGACGCCGGCGATCCGGTCACCGTATCGGCGGGCCGCGTGATCCTCGCCCCGGGTTCCATCACCGCGCGCCCGACGATCCCCGGCCTCGACCTGCCGGGCGTGCTCACCAGCACCGAGGCGCTGGACATCCCGGAAATCCCTGAACGCCTGATCGTGGTCGGAGGAGGCGTCATCGGCCTGGAGTTCGCGTGCATCTACGAGGCCCTGGGCAGCCAGGTGACGATACTGGAGATGCTGCCGACCCTGCTGGCTGGGGTGACCGACGAGGTGGTGGCGCAGCGGCTGGTTGTGCTGCTGCGGCGGCGCGGCATGCGCATCGTCACCGGCGCGCAAGTGGCCGCCATCGCGTCCCGCGCACGTGGCCTGGCGGTCACGTACCGGGACGCCGGAGGCGCCGAGACGCGGATCGAGGGCGATCGCGTGCTGGTCGCGGTGGGCCGCTGGCCGAACACCGACGGCCTGGGCCTGGCAGACGCCGGGGTCAAGCTGAACGGCCGGGCGATCGACGTGGATGGACACCTCGCCAGCAGCATCCCAGGCGTCTGGGCCGTCGGCGACGCGGTCGGCGGTCCGATGCTGGCGCACAAGGCGATGGTCGACGGGCGGGTGGCGGCCGAGAACGCGTGCGGCGGCACCCGCACCGTGGACTACCGATCGGTGCCGAACGTCGTCTTCACGCGGCCGGAGGTCGCCAGCGTCGGCCTGACCGAGGCGCAGGCGCGCCAGCGGGGCACGGAGGTGAAGGTCGCCCAGTTCCCCTTCTCCGCCAATCCGCGGGCCCGGATCCTGGGCGAGACGGACGGCCTGGTGAAGCTCGTGTGTGACGCGGACGACGGCGCGGTCCTCGGAGTGCACCTCATGGGGCCGCACGCCACCGACCTGATCGCCGAGGGGGCCCTGGCCGTCGAACTCCGGGCGACGGCCGACGATCTGGCGTGGACGACCCACGCCCATCCGACGCTGCCGGAGGCCATGCTCGAAGCGGCGCTCGGCTTTCGCGACGCGACCATCCATTTCCGCAGGCGGTAGGAACGATGCCGGACTATCTCGAGACCACGGTCGATAAGTTCATCTTCCGGGTGGCGACCGACCGCCTCTACAGCGCCGAGGGGATCTGGGCGCTGGCCGATGGCGAGCGGATCCGCATCGGGCTGACGGACTTCCTCCAGCAGCTCAACGGCGACGTCGCCTTCGCCGAGGTCAGGCCGGCGGGCACGGTCCTCGCGGCCGACGGCGATGTGGCGACGATCGAGACGATCAAGGTCAACCTGGACGTGCCCACGCCGGTCGCCGGCGCGATCACCGAGGTGAACCCGGCGCTGGAGCTCTCGCCCGAGCTCATCAACCAGGATCCTTACGGTGAGGGGTGGCTCGCCGACATCCGGGCCTCCGACTGGCCGACCGACCGCGCGGCACTGCTCGACCCGCCAGCGTACTTCGAGCTGATGCGGGGCCAGGCCGAAGCGGAGGCGCGGAAGCGATGAGCCCGCCAGAGCGGCACGTCGTGATCGTGCCGTGCAGCGGCATCGGCAAGACGTACGGCACGGTCAGTCGCGAAGCGGCCTACGAGGTCACGGAAGACCGGCGACCGGGCGCCGCGGGACTCGTGGCCCTGTCGCTGCTCGTCCTCGGCGACGAGGGCGCCCGCGCCGCGGTCCGGGCGTATCCGGCCGTGACGATTGACGGCTGCAAGCTCGCCTGCGCCGAGAAGATGGTGCGGGAGAGTGGCGGGCGCGTCGCCCAGGGCATTGCGGTGCTCGACGTGTACCGGCGCAACAGGGGGCTGAAGCCGCAGGGCATCGCCGAGCTGAACGAGGGCGGCCGGCTGCTCGCGCACGCGGTGGCCGCGGAGATCAGCGCCATCGTCGATGACCTGGCCTCCGACGAGGAGGTGCCTGAGAATGCCTGAGCTGCCGCGGCGCAAGGTCGGGATCGTCGCCTGCTCGGGCGAGGAGCTCGCCGAGGGCACGGTGACGCGCCTGGCGGCGCTCGAAGTGCTCGAGCACCTGCGCCCGGGCGAGACGGTCACCATCTGCCTGCCGCTCTTCCTCGCCGGCGGCCAGGGCGACCGGGCCTTCGCCCGCTTCTACCCCACGATCGCGGTCGATGGCTGCGAACTGCGCTGCGCGGCACGCGCGACCGGGCAGTACTCGGGCAAGCCGGCCGCGACTGTCGTGGTGAGCGACCTGGTGCGCGAGGCAGCGCTGGACCGGCCGGAGGGGGCGCGACGGCTCAACGACAGTGGGCGACAGGCGGTCGCGCTCACCGCGGACCGGGTCGCCGGCCTGGTCGACGAGTTGCTGGGCCGCGCCTGGAGCCGGACGAGCGGCTCGTTCGCCGAGGCCGCCGCGGTCGTGGCCGCACCCGCGACGACGCTCGACGCTGCGCCGCAGGTCGGCTGTGCGTGCGCGTCCGCGATCCCGGTCCAGACCGTGGAGGTCGACGGCCAGGCGGTGCCCCTGGCGGCGCTGCCCGAGATCTTCGAGCAGTTCCACGGCGCCGGCAGGGCGCCCGGACCCGAGGTGACGCGGGAGCTGCTCGAGACCGTGAAGATCTACAACGACGTGCCAGTCGGGGCCGACGAGGGGTACCTGGCAACGCTGGCGCGCGAGTACGCGACGTTCTGTCGCGGGCAGGAGTCGCAAGCATGAGCCGCACGGCGACGTACCACACGACGGTGAGCTGGACGGGCGAGCACTGGGGGCAGATCGCGCTGGGCAACGGCCCCGAGATGGCCTTCTCCGCGCCACCCGACGCGCAGGGCCACCCCGGCGTGCTGACCCCCGAGGACGCCTTCGTCGCGGCGGCGAACACCTGCATCATGATGATGTTCATCTGGGCGACCGAGCGGTTCCGGCTCGACCTGCTCTCCTACGACTGCCTGGCGGAAGGCACCAAGCTCATCGAGCTCGACCGGACGGAGACGTTCACCCACCTGCGCCTGCGGCCGCAGATCCGCATCCGGGCAGGAACGGAGCGGCCCGACGTTGTGGAGGCCCGCACGCACCGGGCGCTGCAGGCGGCCCGCAAGTACAGCCTCGTGGCCAACTCCGTGAAGTCCGAGGTCGTCGTCGAGCCGACGATCGAGATCGTTTCGTGATGCCGCGCCGGCGAGCCCCAAAGCGAGGCTCACGAGACCAGTGACGAGAGGAGCGCATCGATGAAGAGGATCGAGGTCCTGGGCCCCGGCTGCGCGAACTGCCAGCTGCTCGAGAAGAACGCCCGCGAGGCGGTCATGATGGCCGGCGTCGAGGCCGAGATCGTGAAGGTCACCGATGGCCGAGAGATCCACGCACGTGGGGTGCTGTACACGCCGGGCCTCGTCATCGATGGCAAGCTCGTCAGCAGCGGGCGCATTCCGTCGGCCGGCACCATAGCGGTCTGGCTCGACGAGGGCTGATCGGACCGCGGAGGACGACCACCCGGACAGACGGCTCCGGGCGAGCCTGGCGGACCCGCGACGCCTGACGAGGGTGCGTAGCGTCGTCCCCTGACGGATTCGCCGCGAACGGGCCGCAGGGCCGCTCGGAGGCGTGACGATCGTCAGGCCCCCTGCGCCCGTGCGCCGAACGTGGCCCCGGGCCGCTGCTCCCATCCGCCGCGAGGTGCGGGATGGGCCGGACGGCCCACCGCACACGGGCCTTCCGAGCCTGTGACATCTCATGATGGCTTGACACACTCCGTGATGACATGTTGCTGCTGTCGGTCCTCACCGTCCTGCTCTTCGGGCTCTCGTTCGTCTCGGGGATGCTCGGCCTCGGCGTCGCCTTCGTGGCGGTGCCGGTGCTCGGGCTCTTTGGGTTCGACCTCAAGGACGTCATCCAACCTTGGACGCTGCTGCTCAACGGCCTCACCGCGATCAGCGGCGCGGTGGCGTTCTGGCGGGCCGGGATGGTCGACCGGCGCAGCGCCTTCGTGCTCGTGGCGATCACGACGCTCTGCGCACCGATCGGGGTCTGGCTTCTGAACTACGCCTCGACCGCGCTGGTCTGGTGGCTCTACGTCGCGGTGCTGGTGTTCCTGGCAGTGCGCATGCTGCTGCCCAGGAAGCAGGCGAGCGAGGACCTGTCCACGATCGAGGACAGCGCGCGCGTGAAGGCCGGCGCGGCTGCCGTGCCCATCTCGGTCTTCGCGGGCTTCCTGGGGGTGGGGCCGGGCTTCCTGTTGATGCCGACGCTCACGCTCGTCGGCTACTCGGCTCGTCTCGCCGCGGCGACGAACGCGGTGGCGGTGACGCTGCCCTCCTTCTCCGCCTTCGCGGGTCACCTCGCGACCGCCCGTTTCGACTGGCCGACCGTCATCGTCACCTCGATCGCGGCGGTGGTCGGGGCCTGGCTGGGCGCGCGGTTCACGGCGGGGAAAGTGAAGAGCGCGACGCTCTCGCGCATCTTCGCCGTCCTCCTCGTGGCTCTTGCGCTGCAGCGCGCGTGGATCCTGCTGGCATGAACACGACCGCCGCCGAGATGACGCGCACGGGAAAGCTCCGCGTTCCCGAGCCAAGGGAGCCGACCCGATCGGCCGGGGCGCCGGCCGCGACGCGAGGCCAGGCCGCCCGATGTGCCCCGGAGGGAAGGCTCGGCGCTGACCGTGGCTGACACCGTGCTCCACCACGATGCGCCTGCAGAGCCTGGTTGTCGGACCGACCTGCCGGTGCCGGACGTGCGCGGCCAGGTCGCGATCGCGGCGCTTCTCGCCGACCACACCCGCTCGACGATCCTCGCGCTGCTTCAGGCCGGGCCGGCCTGCGTCTGCGAGATGGCGGGTGCGCTCGGCGAGCGCCAGAACAACGTTTCCAACCACCTGGCCCGTTTGCGCGAGGGCGGACTGGTCCGCGCCAGCCGGCATCACGTCGATGCCCGCTGGGTCTACTACGAGCGCGACGAGACGGCGTGCGCGGTGGCCCTCGCCGAGCTGGAGGCTCTCCTCGCGCCGCCCGCGTAGCGGACGGGCCGAGGTCGGGAATGGAGAACCCATGCGGACCATCGAGATCCTGGGTCCCGGCTGCTACACGTGCTACCTCCTCGAGCGGGCGGTGGAGGAGGCGGTGAAGCTCGCCGGCATCGAGGGGAACGTCGTCAGGGTCTCCGACTACGGCCGGATTCTCGCCTACGGGGTCATGCATACCCCCGGACTCGTCATCGACGGCCGCCTCGTGTCCGTCGGGCGAGTTCCTTCGCCCGACACCATCGCGGCCTGGCTGACCGCCTGATCGTTTGCTCACCGTCGCAACCCGAGGAACACGATGTCTCGTCTCCGCTCCTTCCAGGAGCACCTCAACCGCTGGATGCTGCTCTACGTCGCACTCGCCATGGCGGTGGGGCTGGTCATCGGCTACCCGGCCGCCTCGGTCGCCAAGTCCGCCACGGCGACGATCGGCGGGCTCACGAACGTGGCGGTCTTCTTCATCGTCTACCCCATGATGGTGAACGTCCGCTTCGAGGCGCTCGGCCGTGCCGGTCGCAACCTGAAAGCCCTGGGCCTGGCGCTCGGGCTGAACTTCCTCTGGGCTCCCCTCTTCGGCTGGTTGCTGGCGGACGTCTTCATCCATGAGCAGCTGCTCGCGCTCGGCTTCATGCTGGTGATGGTGGTGCCCTGCTCGAGCATGGCGATCGGGTACACCGGGCTCTCCAGGGGCGACCTCGAACTCGCGACGGTGGTCGTGGCGCTGAGCTTCCTGCTGGCCATCGTCGCCGTGCCCGCCTGGATGCTGGTCTATGCCAGCAGCACGCACGTGCCGGTGCCGATCGGCGATCTCATCACCTCGATCCTCGAGGTGCTCGTGGCGCCCATGATCCTCGGCTACCTGACGCGCTGGGCGCTCCTGCGTCGACTGGGTCAGGCGGGTTTCGCCAGACTCCAGCCGCTCTTCCCGGCGGTCTCGCTGCTCGCCATGTACGCGATCGTCTTCCTGATCTTCTTCGGCAAGGCCTCGCTGATCGTGAGCAAGTGGAGCACCGTGCTGCTGCTCCTCGTCCCCAACGCGATCTTCATCGGGGTGACCCTGCTGCTCGTCACCTGGCTGGCCCGCCGCCTTGGCATGGGATACGCGGAGAACATGGCCCTTGCCTTCGCGAGCACCGGCAAGAACAACGGCACCGCGATCGCCATCGCGGCCAGCGCCTTCTCGCCGCTCGTGGCGATCCCGGCGGCCACGATGCCGATCTTCCAGATCCTGATCATGGTCCTGTACCTGAAATCGGCCGGTCGCGTCCGGGCCTTCTTCGAGGGACGGCGCGCGGCGCAGGTGCCGGCGCCGGATCCCACTGCATGAGACCCGCAGGGCACGTGACCCGCGAGGGAGAAGACACCGTGACCGCTCCCGTCCACGCCCAGCCACAGGTCCTCTCGGTTGTCTGCCGGCAGGTCGACGCCCTGATGGCCACCGTCCGGGCGCGATCCTGGGCCCACACCTGGGCCATCACCGGCACGCAGCCGGTGGATGCGCCCAAGCCGACCGAGGCGCTGATCGGCGCCCTGGCGGCCTGCATGATTTCGGGCATCCAGCGCGAGAGCGCGGCAGCAGGGCTGCGCGTTGACGATGTCGAGGTCACGGCGCGGGCCACCCGGTTCGGGGGGCCGGGTGGCCCGCGCCTCGGCGATTTCCGGGTCGAAGTGGTCGTCACGAGCCCGGAGCCCGAGGCGGCGTTGCGTCCACTGCTGGACGCGCTCCAGTCCAACGGCACGGTGACCAACACCCTGCAGATCGGGCAGCCCATCGCCATTGACACGCGCGTGGTGCGCCCGGCCTGATGGGAGCCGTGCCGCGCCTGCCGTACATCCCAGCCTGCGGGTGGGGATGAGGAGGTCCTCCGATGTTCCAGAAGATCCTGTGGGCGACCGACTTCTCGGCGCATGCCAGGGATGCCGGCCGCACTGCGCTCGAGTGCGCCCACTGCTCGCATCGTCCGGTCGACGTGCTGACCGTGGTGGCGCCTGACGACCTGCCGCCGTTCCTGCTCGACGTCCCCGATCCATTCATTGCCGAGGAGGCAGTGCACGAGGCGGAACGACGGCTGGAGGCCGAGCACGAGGCCCGGGTCCGGCAGGAGCTCGAGTCCGAGACCCAGTTCCTGCGCGACGAAGGGGTCGAGACCACCCTTCACGTGCGGGTGGGATCCCCGGCCGACGAGATCCTCGCGGCTGCCCAGGAGCTTGGCAGCGACGTGATCGTGATGGGTTCGCACGGGAGGCGCTCGCTCGAGGAGCTGCTGATGGGCAGCACCGTCGAACATGTCACCAAGCGCGCCTCGTGTCCGGTGCTCGTGGTGCGCTGATGACCTCGCGCGCGGAGGCTGCCGCGGGTCCGGCGGCCGGCGGCGTGGCAACCGCAGCGCTCGCCGACGGCGCGAAACCGCGCTTCCGCGTGGTGCCCAGTGTCGCCCAGCTCTTCGCGACGTTCTTCGCCATCGGCCTGACCTCGTTCGGCATGGCCATCCTGCAGAACATCCGCTCGGTGCCGGTCCGGCGCGGCTGGATCGAGCGCGAGGAGATCGACGAGGGCCTCGGGCTGGTCCAGCTCTACCCGGGTGCCATCATGGTCGACCTGGTCGCCTACATCGGCTACCGGATCCACCGCGTGGGCGGCGCCGTGGTGGCGACCGCAGGCTTTGTCACCCCGGCGCTCGTGCTGATGCTCGGGCTCTCCTGGCTGTACGCGACGTACGGGGCTGCGCCCGGTGTGGCGGGACTGGTGGTCGGCCTCGACGCGATCGTGGTCGGCGTGGTGGCGAGCGTCGCGATCGACTTTGCCGTGCAGCACGCCCGCGGAACCGTGCCGGCCGTGCTCGCCGTCGCCGGGTTCACGGTGGCCGTGATCGGCGCCAGCCTGCTCTGGGCCGTGCTCGGCGGGCTGGCAATCGGAGCGGTCGCTATTCGGCCGGGACCGGCCGGCCGGGGCGCGGCGGCAGGCGCAGCGCCCGACGAGCCGCTGTCGTGGCGTCGCCTGGCGCTGGCCCTCGTGCCCGGCGCCATCGTGGTGGCGGCCGCGGCGGTCGCGACCGCGTCAAGCGGGCTGCTGTCCACGCTCTTCCTCGACATGACGCGGATCGGGACGGTCGCGTTCGGCAACGGGTCGACCATCCTGCCGGTGCTGCAGCAGGACGTGGTCGAGAGCCGGCACTGGCTGGGCCTGCCGGAGTTCGGGGTAGCGATCGGGTTCGGGCAGATCACGCCGGGTCCCTTCCTGATCAGCGCGGCGTTCGTGGGCTACCAGGTGGCCGGGCTGTGGGGCGGCGTGCTCGCCGCGATCGCGATCTTCGCCCCGAGCGTCGCGATGACCACGGTCGCTGCGGAGATCTACCCGTGGCTGCGCCGCTGGGCCTGGGTCAAGGGAGCGGTGGCCGGTGTCATGGCCGTCTTCGTCGGCCTGCTGGCGAGCGTGGCTCTCTCACTCGGCCGCCCCGTGCTGGGGCTGCCCGCCGCCTTGATCCTGCTCGCCGCGGGGTTCGTCGCGGTGCGCGTCGCGCGCTGGAACCTGCTCATCGTGTTCGGGGTTGGCCTCGCCGCCTGGGCGGCCTACCTTGCGCTCGGCGGCGCCTGGCATTGACCGACACGCCCGGACGGCCACCGCCGCCGGACGCGCGTCGCACGGAGACGACGTTTCTCCCTCAAACGGATCTCACCGGCCGTCGCGGGTCATGCGCGCTGGTCTGGCGGGGCCCAAATCTCGCAGGAGGCGAGCACCATGAATTACCCCGAGCGTTACGAGCACATCGTCGAGCTCATCGGCCAGCTGAGCAGGGAAGCGCCGGCCACGATCGCCGCGTTCAACCGTCTCCACGGCGCGACCACGGGATCCGGCGCACTGAGCGCCACGACCAAGGAGCTGATCGCGCTCGCCATCGGCATCAACGTGCGCTGCGACGGGTGCGTCGCGTATCACGTCCACGACGCGCTGGCGGCCGGCGCGAGCCGCGACGAGGTCATCGAGACGATCGGCGTGGCGATCATGATGGGCGGTGGCCCGTCCGTGGTCTATGGCGTCGAGGCGCTGGAGGCGCTCAACCAGTTCCAGCCACCGGCCTCCTGAAGGATCGGCATACCGCAGTTCGCGCCGATTTCGTACCGAGAGGAGACATCCGATGACCGAGTCGCCCGTCGCGCCCCCCGACAAGTCCGCAAGCCCTGGCACGGCATCCCGCGCGGCGAGATCCCCTGGTTCCCCGCACCCGATCCCGACGTCTGCATCGGGTGCGGCACCTGCGTGATCAGCTGTTCTCGCAGCGTCTACCGCTTCGACTTCGACCGCAAGAAGGCCGTGGCGGCCGACCCCATGCACTGCGTGGTGGGCTGCCGGACGTGCGCCAGCACCTGTCCGGCCAACGCCATCAGTTTCCCTCCGCCCCAGGTGGTGCTGGACCTCGAGCTGCGACCCGAGGTGCGTCACGCAATCGAGGACAAGCTGCTGGCCCGCCGGGAGCAGATCTCGATCGTCGCCGTGCTGCCGCACCCGGATCGCCTGATCCAGCTGGAGATCCGCGAGATCCGCGAGGTCGGCGCGGCGACCCGCCTGTTCCTGCTGAAGCCGCATCGGCCCGAGGACTGCATGTGCGAGTTCACGCCGGGCCAGTACGTTGAGATCTGGGTGCCCGGCACCGACTGGATGTCGCGGGCGTACTCGATCGGCAACGCGCCGAGCGCCGACGGCTCGGTGGAGCTGCAGCTCAAGAAGATCGAGGGCGGGCGCCTCTCCACGTGGGCGTTCGAGCACGCGAAGGTCGGCGACGTGGTCACGGCGCGCGGCCCGCTTGGTGCCTTCACCATGCGCTCCGCTTCGGATCGGCCGCTGGTGTTCGTGGCGCGCGGTACGGGCTTCGCGCCCATGAAGGCCCTCATCGAGCAGCAGCTGCGTCTCTTCCCGCAGCGTGAGATCCGCCTCTTCTGGGGCGCCACCTCGTCTGCCGACTTCTATGACCTCGACGTCATCGCCGAGTGGCTGCGCACGGACTGCAACCTCCGCGCCACGCTCGTGGCTCGCTCGTTCGCCGAGGATTTCGTCGCACCTGCCGGCGCCACCACGGTGCTCGGGCGCCTGTCCGACGCGGTGGGGAGCTCCGGCCTCGATCTGTCCGCCTACGATGCCTACGTCGCCGGCCCGCGGGTGACGGTGGCAGACAGCATCGTGTCCCTGCGGGCCCGGGGCGTGGTCAGCGAACGGATCTTCGCCGACTCGTACGGCGTGTGACGAGCAATCGGGTCTGAAACGGTGCACCGGCAGGCCCTCCAGAGGAGCTGACGTGCCCACTCAGGACCAGCTCGCGCACGGCCCCGCCGGACGTTCCGTGCCTGGTGGAGATCTGGCCGAGATTGCGAGCCTGGACGCGATCGCTGTGGGAGGACGCCTCGGAACCTCACCCGACGGCCTGACGGCCGCAGAGGCTGCGGCGCGACTTGAGCGCGGCGGGCCCAACGAGCTCGAACAGGTCCGAGGCCCGTCCCTCCTGCGCCGCATCGCCGCGCAGTTCCTGCATCTCTTCGCCCTGCTGCTCTGGGCGGGCGCGGGGCTGGCCTTTCTGGCCGGCACACCGACCCTGGGCGTCACCATCGTCGCCGTCATCGTGCTCAACGGCGCCTTCGGGTTCTTCCAGGAGTACCGCGCCGAGCGGGCCGTGGCCGCGCTGCGCCGCCTGCTTCCCCCGCAGACAACGGTGCTGCGGGACGGACAGGAGCAGCGGGTCGATGCCGCGCGCGTCGTGCCGGGCGACGTGATCGTGCTCTCCGAAGGCGATCGGATCCCCGCCGACGGACGGCTGATCGAGGCCGCGGACCTGCGGGTGGATGAGTCGAGCCTGACTGGCGAGGCACATCCCGTTCACAAGGTGGCCGACGCCGAGCCGGTCCCGCCCGCTTCGGCCCTGCACGCGCAGAACCTCGTCTTCGCGGGCAGCACGATCCTGGCCGGCAGCGCGCGGGCCATCGTGGTGGCGACGGGCATGGCGACCGAGTTCGGTCGCATCGCGCGCCTGGCCCAGTCGGTGCCGCAGGAGCCGAGCCCCCTTCAGGTCGAAGTGGACCGGGTGGCGCGGCGAGTGGCTCTCCTCTCGGTGGCCATGGGCGGCGCGTTCTTCGCGCTGGGGTACGCGGTGGCGGGGTTGACGCTCGCGAACGGCGCGATCTTCGCCATCGGGATCGTGCTGGGCAATGTGCCGGAGGGCCTGCTGCCCACCATGACCCTCGCCCTCGCCATGGCGGTGCAGCGCATGGCCCGCCGGCGGGCGATCGTGAAGCGCCTGTCCTCGGTCGAGACCCTCGGATCCTGCTCCGTGATCTGTACCGACAAGACCGGCACTGTCACACGCAACGAGATGGCCGTGCGCGAGGTGTGGGCGGGTGGCCGCTCGGCGGCGCTCGCCGGGGAAGGGTACGCGCCGGCAGGCGACGTCGCCGTGGACGGGCGGCCCGCTTCGCCGGCGGAGCGCTCCGACCTCGTGCCCGCGCTGCGGATCGCCCACCTGTGCAACACCGCGCAGCTGCTCGCCCCCGAGGTCAGTGGAGACGAATGGCGAGGCATCGGGGATCCCACCGAGGTGGCCCTGCTGGTCGCCGCTGCGCGCGCCGGCTTGGATCGTGCAACCGATCTCGAGGTGTATCCCATCGTGCGGACCCTCGCGTTCGAGCCCAAACGGAAGCGGATGTCCACGGTCCACCGTGCGTCATCGCCCGCGGGGCCGGTCCTGATGGCCTGCGTGAAGGGAGCGCCGGACGAACTCCTCGGGCGCTCCGTGCGCATCCTCGAGGGCGGGGCCGAAGTGCCGTTGAGCGACGCGCGGCGAGAGCGGGCTCGGCGCGAGAACGACCGGATGGCACGTGCGGGACTGCGCGTGCTTGCCATGGGGTACCGGTATCTGCCTGCCGAGGACGAGTCCAGGGTGGCCCTGCTGCTCCCCGGCGAGGTCGAGGAGGACCTCGTCTTCGCGGGGCTGGTGGGCATGCAGGATCCGCCTCGAGAGGAAGTCCCGGCAGCGGTGGCCACCTGCCACGCCGCCGGAATCCGGATCGTCATGATCACCGGCGACTACGGAATCACCGGCGAGGCGATCGCGCGACAGGTGGGCATCCTTGCAGATGGCCCGGCACGGGTGGTCGACGGAGACGAGCTCGAGCGGATGTCAACCGATGACCTGCGCGGGGTGGTGACGGAGCCAGGAGTCCTCTTCGCGAGGGCCGCGCCCGAACACAAGCTTCGCGTGGTAGAGGCGCTGCAGCATCACGGTGAGATCGTGGCGGTCACGGGCGACGGCGTGAACGATGCTCCGGCCCTTCGACGGGCCGACATCGGGGTGGCCATGGGGCGTTCGGGGACCGACGTGGCGCGCGAGGCCGCCGATATGGTGCTCACCGATGACAACTTCGCCACCATCGTGGCCGCCGTGGAGGAGGGCCGCGCCGTCTTCGACAACATGCGCAAGTTCATCGTCTACATCTTCGCCCACCTCTCGCCGGAGGCCATCCCGTACGTCGTCTTCGCGCTGCTCGGGACACCCGTGCCCCTGACCGTGATGCAGATCCTGGCGATCGATCTCGGCACCGAGACGGTGCCCGCACTCGCTCTGGGGATCGAGCGACCCGAGTCGGACGTGATGCGGCGGCCGCCGCGCTCCCGCCGCGAGCGACTCCTGGACACCCGTTCGCTCCTGCGGGGCTACGTGTTCCTGGGCGGCATGACCACCGCGGTCGTGCTCAGCGGCTTCTTGCTGGTGCTGGCATCCAACGGCTGGCACTGGGGTGAACGGGCGGCCCCGACCGCTCACGCGGGCGCCGAAGCGACCACCATCGTCTTCCTCGGGATCGTCCTGATGCAGGTCGCCAATGCGTTCGCCTGCCGAACCGTGCGTGTCTCGGCCCTGCGTGCCGGCCTCCTCTCGAACCGGCTTCTCCTGGTCGGGATCGCCGTCGAGCTGATCCTCGCGATGGCCGTGATCTACCTCCCGGTGCTCGAGGCGGTCTTCGGCACGGCGGCCGTCGATGCGCGCTGGTGGGTGTTCCTGCTGGCCTTCGTGCCCCTGGTCTTCCTGGCTGAGGAAGGGCGCAAGGCCGTGTTCCGTCGCGCGGGCTGGGCAAACTGATGAAGGAGGAGTCCGCCATGTACGCTCGGATCCTCGTTCCGGTCGATGGCAGCGGGCCGTCGACGCGGGCATTCCGGGAGGCCCTCCGGCTGGCCGCCGACCAGCATGCGGTCCTTCGGATCGTGCACGTCATAGACCTCGGCGTGGCGCTGGCCCCGTGGGCGGAGCCGGCGTTCATCGACTATACGACCCTCGACTCGGCGCTCCACGAGACCGGACGCCGGATCCTGGACGGCGCGATGGCCGAGGCTCGCACAGCGGGGCTCGAGCCGGAGTCCGCGACGCTCGAAACCGAGGTGGACGACCCGGCCGCCGAGATCCTCGCGGAGGCGGAGCGGTGGGGCGCCGACCTCATCGTGATGGGCACCCACGGGCGGCACGGACTCGTGCACCTCATCCTGGGCAGCGTGGCCGAGGGGGTGGTGCAGCGCTCAAAGATGCCCGTCCTCCTGTTGCGGGCTTCGGACGACGCCCCGCCGGCGTCCTGATCACCCGCGAGGGCCGGACGCCCTCCGGCTTGCCCGCCCTGGCTGGTCCTATTTCAGGCGGCGTGGAGGCCGAGACGGCCGAACAACCGTGCCTTGAACCAGTCGATCAGCAGCGCCCAGAGCGCCACGGCCGCGAAGACCGCTGCCACCAGCACGGGGCTGAGGGATGTCATCAACCAGCCCGCGCTGGCCAGCCCGGCCACGGCGGCGACGGCCCCCGCCGAGGCCACCATGAGCCACGGACCCGGCCGTGAGCTCCAGAGGCGGCGCGGCTCGCGCACGAGGTAGACGGTCGCCTGGCTGCCGAACGCCAGCGTCACGAAGGCAAGCGTCTGCAAGCGGTCTGCGCCAAGGTGGAGTGCGGCCGTCCCCATCCAGAAGACGGCGAGCGTCAGCGCCAGCGAGGGGAGCGCGACACCCAGCGCTCCCAGCAGCAGCGGCTGCACGTGCCAGCGGTTCGGGCGCCGGGACGAGGGTGCCCGGTCGGTGGTGATGGCCATGGTGGCGAAATCGTTGGCGAAGAGCAGCAGCACCATGAGCAGCGGGCTCAGCGCGATCCGGCCGGTGATCAGGAACACCAGGCTCAGGAAGACCGGCACCTCCAGTTTCTTGATGCTCGAGTTCAACGCGTAGGTGAGCATGCGCTGGTAGATCCGCCGGCTTAGCTCGATGGCGGCCACTACGTCCCCCAGGCCCGGCTGCGTGAGCACGATGCTGGCCGCGGCGCGGGCCACGTCGGTCGCGTTCGCCACCGCGATCCCCACTTCCGCCTGCCGCAGGGCGGGCGCGTCATTGACCCCGTCGCCGGTCATGCCCACCACGTGGCCTTGCTCCTGAAGCCTGCGTACGAGGTTGAACTTGTCCTCCGGCAGCACGTCGGCGAGCACCGCGCAGTCCGCCGCGAGGGCCCGGTCCCGGATCTCGGCGGCGTCACAGGCCGCACCGGCGAGTCCCACCTGCGCCGCGACGGCGCGAGCGGTGGCCAGGGTATCCCCCGTGATCATGATCACCCGGAGCCCGAGTCGTTGCAGGTCCGCCACGAGTCCCCGGGACTCGGGTCGCGGCGGATCCTGCAGGCCCACGAGTCCGGCCAGGTGCAGCGCGTGCTCCTCGCCGCTGGCCACTGCCAGGACCCGCAATCCCCGTGCGGCGAGCGCCTCCAGGTCCCGCTGGAGGGCTGCCGGCGGGTCGGCGCACAGGGCGGCCACCACCGGCGGCGCCCCCTTTACCACGCGAACGGTGGCTCCCGCCATCTCGACTCGGGCCTCGGAGATCTTGGTCTCGGGGGCGAACGGCGTGAAGCTCAGCCGGTGCGGGCCGGAGGGGTCGGTGACCCCACCGACTCTCGCGGCGTCGCCCGCCGTGTCGGCGACACCAGATCCACCAGTCTCGCCGCTCGCGACAGCGTCGGCCGCGCGACCGGCGAGGATCGCGAGGTCGATGGGGTCCTGGGTGGCGGCGTCCGAGGCCATGGCGGCGAGGGCGAGCAGTGTCGGCACGATCTGGGGCGGGTAGGCCACCGTGTCCGACAGGGCGAGCTGGTTGAGCGTGATGGTGCCGGTCTTGTCGGTGCAGGCCACGTCCATGCCCGCCGCCTCCTCGATGGCGGACAGCCGCGTGGTGAGGACCCCTCGCTGGGCCAGCTCGTGAGCGCCGAGTGCGCCGGCCAGCGCGAACGTGGCCGGCAACGCCACCGGGACCGAGGCGAGGAGCAGGACCACCCCGAACGACAGCATGTCGACCGGTGCGCCGTGATTGAGCAGGCCGATCCCCACCACGGCCGCTGCGAGCACCAGGTCGAGCGCGACGAGCGCGCGCACGATCCGCGTGACCACCGCCTCGAGGTGGCTGGCGGTACGGGCCGTGCGCACCAGTTCCGCGGTGTGCCCGAAGAACGTGTCGCCCGCCGTGGCGGTGACCGTGCCGGTGGCCTCGCCCCGGGTCACCGTGCTGCCCGCATAGACCGCGTGACCACTGCCGGCCTCGACGGGCAGAGACTCGCCGGTGAGCGCCGACTGGTCCACTTCGAGCAGGCCTTCCTCGAGTGCCACGTCGGCGGGGACCACGTCACCCACCCGCAGGTGGACCACGTCACCGGGGACCAGGTCCTGCGCCGGGAGCCGCTGCCAGGCACCGTCCCGCAGGGCGCGTGCCATGACGTTGAGTCGCTTCCGGAGCAGCGACAGCGCCTCCTGCGCGCGGTTCTCCTGCACCCAGCTGACGAGGGCGTTGAACAACAGGAGGACCGCGACGACGACTGCCTCGAGCGTCTTGCCCAGGACCAGCTCCAGCGCGATGGTGACCTCGAGCATCCAGGGGACCGGGGCCCAGAGCTTCCCGAGCAGCAGGCGCACCGGCGATACGTGCTGTTCCGGCGTGCTGTTGGGGCCATGCTGGCGGAGACGGCGGGCGGCTTCCTCGCTGGAGAGGCCGCGTCGCTGCGCGCCGCCGGCGAGGGCCCCCGCGAAGATGGATTCGACTTGCATGCGCCGATGATGCATCTGGCCGATACCCTCCGTGGCTGCGCGGTAGCGCATCGGAGCGCGGCATGGGCACGTGACCCGCCAGTGCCGGTGGAGACCGACAGGAGACGTCCCGCGTCCGGCGTGCCATCCGGCCCCCAAGAATGGGCCGCGGGACCCGCGCGCGCCTCAGCTGAACTTGTCACAGTTGCCCATGAGATGTTTCTCCCGGCAGGCACGCGGTCGATCTGACCGACGCCGCCGCCGTGACAGGGAGCTCACGCCGACTCACCGGCGGGGAGGCAACGGCCTCGCGCCCTACGCCTCCCCGCCTCCGTATGCATGACCATCGAGGCTTCACAGGACTACATGAAGGGCCTCAGCCAGGGTCCAACGAGCAGGGACGAGCCGTCCCTCGAGCCGCTCCAGTGGACGTGACGACTGCATCCCAGGCTCTCGCCGGCAGCTCGCTCCACGCTCGGACGGTGGCTGGGAGCGATCCGTCGCCGCGGCTGCTGGGCGCCCTGTTCCTGGCGTTGTCCGTGCTCGGCTTGGAAGTCGGAGGAGGCCTCCTGACGGGGAGCCTTGCCCTGCTCAGCGACGCGACCCATGTCGCGGTCGACGTCGCGGCGCTGCTGGTGGGCTTCCTGGCGGCCCGCCTCGCGACCCGTGAGCCGGACGACGCGCACACCTACGGGTTCCACCGCATGGAATCGATCGGCGCCCTGGTCAACGGGGCGTTGCTGGTCGCCGCGAGCGCCGCGGTCCTTGCCGAGAGCGTGGGCCGCCTCCTCGCGCCGACGCCGGTGGAGGCCTCGGGGGTCTTGGGCGTGGCGGTGCTGGCGCTGGTCACCAACACGACGTCCGCGCTCTTGGTGCACGGGATCGAACGGCGCACCAGCGCCACCCGGGTCCTTGTGCTTCACCTTGCCGGCGACGCCGCGGGCTCGTCAGCCGTGATCGCCGCCTCCCTGGTGATCCTGGCCGGCGGCCCTCCGGTCCTCGACGCGGTCGCCAGCCTGGCGATCGGGCTGCTGCTCGGTGTGGCCGGCCTGCGACTGCTCGCCGACGTGGTCCACATCCTCGCCGAAGGCGTCCCGGCCCGGCCGTCGCTCGCGTCGGCCGGCGCGGCGCTGCGCTCGGTGCCAGGAACTGCGGCGGTCCACGACCTACACGTGTGGGCGTTGGCCGAGGATCTTCCGCTGGTGACGGCGCACCTGGAGTTGCAGCCAGCGGCCAACGAGTGCGACGTGCTGCCCGCAGCGACGGATGCATTGCGCCGCGTCGGCGTCTCACATGCAACGCTCCAGCTGGAACGCGAGCCCTGTGGACAGGGACGAGCCGATCCCGGTCCGGACCGGGACGGCGGCGGGACGGACGCCGCGTTCATCCGGAGCAGGCGATGGGTGCGGACGAGCCGCCCCGGCAGGACATGAACCACCGGAAGCAACCGGCGGTCAGGCAAGGAGGAACCACCACCATGGCGGCACCAGAGAAGCTTGTCATCATGATCACCCACGGCGCCGACGAGGCGGAGCGGGTCACCATGCCGATGGTGATGGCCGTTGGGGCGTTGGCGTCCGAGGTGGACGTCGTGGTCGGGCTCCAGGAGGCCGGCGTCGAGCTCGCCGTCAAGGGCGCGGCCGACACGGTCGCGGCCACCGGTTATCCCACGCTCGCGAAGCTGATGGCCGACTATCGAGACCTCGGAGGGCAGCTGCTCGCGTGCCCCCTGGGCATCGCCATGCGGGGCATCGACCGCGACACGCTGGTGGAGAACGCCGAGGTGGTCGCCGCCGGACGCTTCATCGTCGAGATGGACACGGCCACGCACGTCCTCGTCTACTGACCACCAGCGCACTGACCCACCTGACCGCGACTGCAACGGAGCGTTGCCATGGATGACACCGAGATCCTCACCCAGGCGCTGGCCTTCCACGGGCACCGCTGCTGGGCCAGCACGGCCGGCGTGCGGATCGGCCTCGCCGCGATGCGCGAGCTCGGCGTCGCGCGCGCGGGGGCCAAGGAGCTGCACGCGATCGTCGAGACGGGCGACTACCACGGCGGGATGTGCTTCGGCGACGGCATCCAGTTCACGACGGGGTGCACCTTCGGCAAGGGCAACCTCGGGAAGTCCGGCGAGGGCAAGTTCGCGGTCACGCTCTTCGACAAGGCGTCGGGTCG
>JAJYJR010000506.1 GCA_021789355.1 Chloroflexota bacterium
GATGCTGACGGGGACGTTGAGCGCGGCGGCCATCATGCGCTGCCCGGTGTCGCCGCCCTTGAAGAAGCCGCCGTGGCCGCGGATCTCCTCGATGACGACCCCCTCCTGCTCCGTGAGGATGTCCATGCCGGTCCGCATCGCACACAGCGAGGCGTAGTACATCGCCCGCACGAAGTTCTCCAGGGTGAACCTGCTGTCCTGGTTCCGCGCAAACAGCGGCCGGCCCTCGGTGAAGCCGGTCATGTGCTCGCCCGAGACGTAGTTGATGGAGAGGAGCCCGCCCGCGTCCGGATCTCCCCGCACCGCCAGCGGCAGGAGCCTGCCGTAGAGGTCATCGAGGCGTACCTCGGCGCCCAGCGCCCTGGCCACCTGGCCGAAGAGGGTGATCCAGGCGTCGAGGTCGGACGACCCGTTGTTGGAGTGGGCCATGGCCACGGGACTGCCATCGGGCGTGACCACGATGTCGATCTCCTCGTGGACGCGGGCCAGGCTCTTCTCGAGCACGATCATCGCGAACACCGAGGTGCCTGCGGAGACGTTCCCCGAGCGTGGGCGCACGGCGTTGGTGGCGACCATGCCCGTGCCCGCGTCCCCCTCGGGAGGGCACAGGGGGATGCCGGCCGGGAGTCTGCCCGACGGGTCGAGCAGCTTCGCGCCTTCGGCGGTGAGCGACCCTGCCGGGTGGCCGGCGGGCAGGACGGTGGGGAGGATGTCCCGGAGCGTCCAGCCCAGCTGGCGCGGCGCAACGAGGGCGTCGAACTTCGCCATCCGCGCGGCGTCCCAGTCACCGCTGCGCGGGTCGATGGGGAACATGCCCGAGGCCTCGCCCACGCCCACGTTGTGCTCGCCGGTGAGCTTCCAGTGGACGTATCCGGCCAGCGTGGTGAGGTGGGCGATCCGCGGCACGTGCGGCTGCTCGTCCAGGACCGACTGGTACAGGTGGGCAATGCTCCAGCGCTGCGGCACGGCGAAGTCGAGGCGCGGGGTCAGCTCGGCGCAGGCCTTGCCGGTGATGTTGTTCCGCCAGGTGCGGAACGGCACCAGCAGCTTCCCTTCGACGTCGAGGGCCACGTACCCGTGCATCATCCCGCTGAGACCCATGGCCGCGACCGTCTCCAGCTCGACCGAGTAGCGGGCGCGCACGTCCCGGACGAGCGACGCGTAGCAGGCGGCCAGGCCCTTCCAGACGTCCTCCATGTCGTACGTCCAGACGCCGTCCCTGAGTTGATTCTCCCAGGCATGCGAGCCCGACGCCAGCGGCGTCGTGTCGGGCGCGATGAGGGACGCCTTTATGCGGGTCGAGCCGAGCTCGATCCCGAGGATCGGGCCGCCCGACCGGATCAGTTCCGCCGCACCACCCCGTTGCTGGTTCATCGGATCCTCCTCGGCACGTGCCGGCCGTCCGCGCCGCTGGGTCGCCGCCCCTTAGCCGTCTCGCCGCCCCTTCGCCGTCTCAGCGCCCCGGCGCCGGCCCCGACGACCCCCGGACGACAAGCGACGGCCGCAGCACCAGCGCGAGCTCGGCCTCGCCGACGGAAGCGCCGTCCTCATCCAGGACGAAACGAATTGCGGCGGCCACCATCTCGACCAGCGGCATGCGGATGGTGGTCAGCGCCGGTACCGTGCAGGATGACATCGAGATGTCGTCGAAGCCGACGATCGAAACGTCTTCGGGCACGCGCCGTCCCTCGCGGTACGCGCCGTGCAGGGCACCGATTGCCTGCACGTCCGTCGAGGCCACCACTGCGGTCGGGGGTCGGGGCAGGCTCATCAGCCGGGCAAGAGCGATCGCGGCCTCGGCCGGATCGTTCGGTGCGTGCTGGATGTATCCGTCCGGCAGCCGGATGCCCCTCTGTGTCAGATAGTCGACGAAGGTCGACTGGCGCTCGTGGATGTCCCCGAGCGATCGCCCGGCGATGAACGCCACGTCCCGATGGCCGAGGTCCCACAGGTGGTCAAGCGCCGCGGTGACCCCGGCGCGATTGTCCACGTTGACGCTCGCGATGTGGGGCAAGGCCGTGCCCTGCCACAGGGCGACCACCGGCACGTGCGTCTCCCGCAGATCCTCGAGCAGACGCGGCTGCTCGCTCGTGTCACCCAGCAGCATGATCGCGTCGACGTGGCGGGTCTCCAGCACAGCTCGGAGGGCGATCGCCTCGTCCGCACGGCCGTGCGCGTGACCCAGCACCACGTTGTACCCGCGGGCCCGCGCCTCCTCCGAAATGGCGTCGATGGCGCCCGCGAAGAACGGGTCGGTGATCTCCCGCACGATGACGCCCAGCAGCATCGTGCTCGCCCCGCGCAGGCCACGCGCCAGCGGGTTGGGCCGGTAACCCAGACGACCGGAGACGGCCATGACCCGCGCGCGGGTCGCCGGCGCGATCGGAATGGCCGATTCGGTCCCGCTCAGCACGCGCGACACGGTGCTCTGGGAGACGCCCGCGGCCTCGGCAATGTCTCTCATCGTCACGATGCGCGTGGATCCCAGTGACCGAGCCGCTCGCCTCGCCTCGCCCCCACCACTCAACGTCGACCTCCCGTGTGCCCGCTGGCTGTGCTGAGAAGCATTGACAGCATACCATTGACCGCATAGCATTTCATCCGGTCGGTCCCGCCGTGAGTTGTCGACCGGTGCGGTGTCGCGGGTCTACCCGCTGGCCGCCACGGCCACCGCGGCGACCAGGCCACGGCCACCCGCCGCGGTGGCACGGGTGCGGAGGCAAGGCGCGCGCCTGCGGCAGGCGCCACGCGCAGGGGTTCGGAAGCGGCATCGTGAAGACCCTCGATCAGTACGAAGTCTGGCTGATTACAGGCAGCCAGCATCTCTACGGCCCAGGCGTGCTCACACAGGTTGCGGAGCACGCGCAGCGGATCGCCCGTGGGCTCGATGAGGCAGCGGACATGCCCGTCCGGGTCGTGCCACGGCCGGTGCTGACGACGGCGGAGTCGATCCGGGCGATGGCCCTCGAGGCGAACGCCAGTCCGAATTGTGTCGGCCTGATCGCCTGGATGCACACGTTCTCGCCGGCCAAGATGTGGATCGCCGGGCTCCAGGCGCTGCAGAAGCCGCTCGCCCACCTGCACACGCAGTACAACCGCGATCTGCCCTGGGCCGAGATCGACATGGACTTCATGAACCTCAACCAGTCGGCCCACGGAGACCGGGAGTTCGGGTACCTCGAGACACGCCTCGGACGGAGCCGGACCACGGTCGTCGGGCACTGGCAGGACCCCGACGTGATCGCCCGGCTGGCGACCTGGACACGCGCGGCCAGCGCGTGGCACGAAGCCCATGAGCTTCGCATCGCCCGATTCGGCGACAACATGCGTGACGTCGCGGTGACGGAGGGCGACAAGGTCGAGGCGCAGGTGCGACTCGGCTTCTCGGTAAACACCTTCGGCGTGTCCGACCTCGCCAACGCCGTTCGTGCCGCTCCCGACGCCGTCGTGGACCGGCTGGTCGACGAGTACGACGCCGCCTACGATCTGGTCCCGGAGCTCCGGTCGGGGGGCGGGCGGCGAGACTCGCTGCGCGACGCGGCCCGGATCGAGGCGGGATTGCGGGCCTTCCTTGACGAGGGCGGGTTCAAGGGCTTCACCGACACGTTCGAGGACCTGGGTGGCCTGGTCCAGCTGCCAGGCATCGCCGTGCAGCGCCTGATGGCCGATGGCTATGGCTTCGGCGCCGAGGGCGATTGGAAGACGGCTGCGCTGGTGCGCCTCATGAAGGTTATGGCGACCGGACTCGAGGGCGGCACCTCGTTCATGGAGGACTACACCTACCACCTCGATCCGTTCGCGCCGCTGGTGCTTGGCGCGCACATGCTCGAGGTCTGCCCGTCCATCGCGGGCAACCGACCGTCCTGCGAGATCCACCCCCTGGCGATCGGCGGCCGGGCAGATCCCGTCCGCCTGGTGTTCACCGCCGCGCCGGGGCCTGCGGTCGCCGTCGGCCTGCTCGACCTGGGCGACCGGTTCCGCCTGGTGCTCAACGAGGTCGACGTGGTCGAGCCGGAGGCGCCCCTTCCCCGCCTGCCAGTGGCCCGGGCCATCTGGAGGCCCCGTCCGAACCTCCGGACGGCGGCCGAGGCGTGGTTGCTGGCCGGCGGGCCCCACCACACGAGCCTGAGCATGTCCCTCACCGTGGAGCACCTCTCGGACTTCGCCGACATCGCCGGTGTCGAGCTCGCGGTCATCGACCGAGATACGAGCGTGACCCAATTCAGGAAGGAACTCAGATGGAACCAGGCGTACTACCGCCTGGCCGAAGGGCTGTAGGCCTGGGCCGCAGCCTGTCGACGACGCGCCGGCGCCAGGCGCGCGCTCGCCGGCAGATGAGCTCGGCGCCTGAGAGGAGGAGGTCCAAGGAGCAGCACGTGCCGTTGCGAGGGAATGGGTTAGGAGCGGGTCGCACGTCAGCGAGCCCGCCGCTACGAGGAGGTCTCGGATGAGTCGAGTTGCATCAGGTCCGCGATGGCGGCTCCCGGTGGTGCTGGTGGGGCTGGCGGTGGTGGCGTCTGCGTGCAGCGCGTCGGCCACCCCGACGCCCGGCGCCAACGCGGGCGGGTCGGCGGCTCCGGCGACAGCGACGGGCGCCCAGTTCTGCAGGGGCGTCAAGCTCGTCTTCTTCCCGGGCGGCTCGCCGGGCGGCGGCTTCGAGACCGTCGTCTACAACGGCGCGAAGGCCGCGCAGGCCGCGTTCGGTCCCGACGTGACGTACCAGTGGTCCGACTGGGATCCGAACAAGATGATCACCCAGTTCCAGCAGGCGATGGCCACCAAGCCGGACGGCATCGCGGTCATGGGACATCCGGGTGACGCGGCGTTCGACCCCTTGATCAAGCAGGCCGAGGACC
>JAJYJR010000507.1 GCA_021789355.1 Chloroflexota bacterium
TCACGTCCTTCGACGCGTCCCGGTTCGACGTGCGGATCGCGGCCGAGGTCAAGGGGTTCGACCCGACCATCGCCATGGATCGCAAGATGGCGCGCCGGATGAGCCGCTTCATCCACTTCGGGATGGCGGCCGCGCAGGAGGCGGTGACGGATTCCGGGCTCGACTTCTCGGGCTGGTCACCGGAACGGCGCGACCGCGTGGGCGTCGCGATCAACACGGGCGGCGGGGGCCTCGAGCAGGTCGTGGACGGCACCCACGTGCTGGAACAGAGGGGTCCCGGACAGGTGAGCCCGTTCGCGATCCCGGCGCTGTCCGGCTCTATGGCCGCCTGCATGGTCTCGATGAAGTACGGCCTCACGGGTCCCGTGCTCACCCAGGTCGCCGCCTGCGCCAGCTCGGTGATCGCGTTCGTGGACGGACTCCGGCTGATCCAGGACGGCGAGTGTGACGTCGTGCTGGTCGGCGGGACCGAAGCGCCCCTGCTGCCGATCGCGTTCGCGGCGCTGGGCAACATGGGCGCCCTCTCGAAGCGCAACGACGACCCCACCCGGGCGTCCCGGCCGTTCGACCGGGACCGCGACGGCTTCCTTTTCGGCGAGGGAGCCGGGGTCATGGTGCTCGAGTCGGCGGCACACGCCATGGACCGAGGAGCGCGCATCCGGGCCGAGGTGCTGGGCGCGGCGCTGACCGCCGACGCGTACCACGTCAGCGCCCCTGAGCCCACCGGTCGTGGCGCCGCGCGCGCAATGGGGCTCGCGCTCCGCCACGCGGGGGTCGCGCCCGACGAGGTCGACCTGATCGTGGCCCACGGCACGTCCACGCCGCTCAACGACGTCACGGAGACGCGCGCGATCAAGACGGTGTTCGGTGACCATGCGTACCGCGTGCCGATCACCTCCCCCAAGTCGATGATCGGCCACTTGCTGGGAGCGGCGGGGGTGGCCAACGCGCTGGTCGCCGTGTCCTCGATCTGCGAGGGCGTGATCCCGCCCACGGCCAACCTTGAGAACCCCGACCCCGATTGCGACCTCGACTACGTCCCCCTCGTGGCGCGCCAGCACCGCGTGGACACCGCCATCGTCAACGGGTTCGGGTTCGGCGGCCAGAACGCCGTGGCGGTCCTGCGCCGGTTCGAGTCCTGATGGACGGGCGATGAGCCAGCGCGGTCGGCTCATCGCCCTGCCCGTCGTCGCGGGCCTGGTCTTCTCGGGGTGCGCCTCGCCGGCGCCGCCGCTGGCGCCCTCAGCGATTCCCTCCGCGGCACCGGGCTCGCGCGCGCCGGTGGCATCGCTGTCGCCCGGGACGGTCTCACTGTCCGCGCCACCATCGGCGGACGTGTCGCCCGGAGCGCCGGGCTCCCCGGGCCTGTCGGTCCCGCTGGCTGTGGTGACCGGCTTCTCGAACTACCGCGTGGACTCGGTGACGCTGGCTGACCTGGCCGCACGGCTCGCGTCCCGGGCGTTGATCGTGCCGTGCGGCGCGGAAGCGGGGGTCGCCGCCGCGCTGGGGGCCGCGCCTGGGTCCGCCACACCCGGGGCCGCCACGCCTGGGTCCGCCACGCCGTCGCCGGCATCCCCGCCGTCGCCGGCTTCCCCGCCGCTGCCGGGCTCCACGCCGCTGCCGGCTTCCCCGCCGTCGCCGGGCTCCACGCCGCTGCCGGCTTCCCCGCCGTCGCCGGCATCCCCGCCGTCGCCGGGCTCCACGCCGCGGGACGCGCCTCGGGCCTCACCGCCGTCGACGCCGGCCGCTCCATCGACCGCGTGCGTCCCGGGTGACGCCATTCCCGCCCGTCTGCCGGCTTCCTCGACCGCGATCGCGCTCCTCCCGCCGGGTCTCGTCACGCCCGCCCTCCGCGTGGTGCCGATCGGGACGGCGGACCTGTTCGGCGAGACGCCGGCACGGACCGCTCCGTACCCGCTCTCGATCCCCACCCCGGCCAGCTGGCCCACGGCCTGGACCGCGTACGACCCCGCGAATGTTCGGGTCGTGCTCACGACCGGGGTGAACTGCCCGGACCGCGGCGTGAGCTACCAGACGAACGTGCTGAAGAAGGGCTGGGACTGGCTGCTCGCGGCCGGCACCGCGAAGTACACGGGCCGGCGCTGGGACCCCGCCTTCGGCTGGTGGGTGGTGGACGCGGTCCGCACGGATCATGCCGGGGCGGTCTGGGCCCTGGTCCGCAACGCCGACGTCGCGGTCAGCGACTTCGAGTGCTCCATGACCAGCCACTTCACCCAGCACAACAGTGGCACCGACTTCTCGATCGACCCGCGGGTCGCGCCGCTGATGGCGAAGGCCGGCTTCGACGTGGCCACGATCGCCGCCGACCACAACACCAACCCCGGGCTGGGCGCGATCGGTGAGACGGTGGACCTGTTCCGGGCCAACGGGATCCAGCCGGTCGGTGGAGGGCGCACGCTCGCCGAGGCGCTCCGACCGGCCGTCGTCGACGTCAACGGCGTCCGGTTCGGCTTCGTGGGGTTCGACGCGATCGGGGGATCGGCGTATGCCACGGCCGACAGCCCGGGGGTCGCGCCCCTGACGCCGGCGAATGCGCGCATCGCCGTCGCCGCGGCGCGGAAGGCCGGCGCGCAGGTCGTGTTCGCGCTGCCTCAGTGGAGCTCGGTGGAGTACCGCGCGGCCTTCACCGGCTTCCAGCGCTCGCTGATCGCGGAGCTCGAGGCGGCCGGCGCGGACGAGATCATTGGCGCGGATTTCCACTGGGCCGGTGCGATCTCGGTCACGCGCGGGAGCCGGTCCGGCTACCGGTTCGTCACCGCGAGCCAGGGCAACTTCTGGTTCGGGCAGAGCTGGAGCCGGCAGACCCAGGAAGGCGTCATGACCATGCTGACGTTCGTGGGAACGCGGCTGACGCAGGTGCGGCTGATCCCAACCGTCGTCCTCGATGACGCGCAGCCCAACCTCACGGATCCCGCCACGGACGGGCAGTTCGTGCTGCACCAGGTGCTGTCGGCGTCGCAGCTGCTGCGGCCGTAACGTGGTGCCGCGGCCACGGGTGGCCGCAGCCCAGGCACGGGTGGGCGCGGCCCAGGCACGGGTGGGCGCGGCCCAGGCACGGGTGGCCGCGCCTGGTGAAACCTGCGCAACCGCCATGCCTGGAACGGTGTGCTGCGTGTCACGCCCGCTGGGGGCCTCCGGACAGACCGAGTCATCGCCTCCGGGGCGTGACCGAGCGTGCGGCGGAGCCCCGATGCGGCTGCGGCCGCGCCACAGGCGGACGAAACGCCCACGGACGCCGCATCCCATTCCCCGGGTGCAAGTTGCGCAACGGATCGGCCACTGCCGCCGGATAGCTTGCTGGGGGTGGAAACAGCGCAGAAACCGGGTCGCTGCGGCGGTCCAGGATGACCGCGGCGCCACCGTCCTGGACTTGAGCCTGTCAGGCTGCGCCTCGGCGGCCTCTGCCGGCTGGCGGCCTCTGCGTCGCTGGCGGCCACTGCGTCGAGCGGGGCCTCTGCGTCGCCCGCGGTCTCTGCGTCGCGCGGGCCCTCTGCGTCGCCCGCGGTCTCTGCGTCGCCCAGCCCGCGTTCCCACCCGCCTGCTCGTGGCGGCGTCCCCACCCTGGCGGCACCGGCGCCAGGCGTGTTCGCCCCTCACGCTCGCTACTGGGCAGCCTCCCGGCTCGGCACGGGTCGACCTTCGCACGCTTCGACCATCGTTCGGAGCGTGCCCGGCAGCTGGCGGACGCGGCCGGCCGCGTAGTCGTACATGACCTGCACCGACTCGCCATGCGCGACCAGCCGGGCCGTCCCGAACGGCGACGCCTCGGCGACCAGGCGGTACTCGATCGAGAACGAGGAGCGCCCCATCCAGCCCACGCGACACTCGCAGATCAGTGGCTCGCCGAAAAGCACGGGACTCGCGTATGTGACGCGCGCCTCGGCCAGGATGAAGCTCTGGTCGTGCGACGTGGAGCCGATTCCGAAGGTCGAGCCTGTCACGGTTCGGTAGTAGCCGGCCCGGGCCATCTCGAAATAGCTCAGGTAGGTGGCGTTGTTCACGTGGCCCATCGCGTCCGTGTCGGAGAACCGCACGTCGATGCGGAGGCTGTAGCGGAACGGGCCCTCGGGGGGCTCGGCGCGCCTGCTCACGGCACGCATCCCTTCTCGATGCGGCCCATCCGGCGGTCGTCGTGGCGGCTCACCCCGCGATTGTGACGGAACGGGGCAGGACCATCATCTGGCCGGGGCCCCTGGATGCATCGGCGGGCCTCGGGCCTGGGACCTCGGGCCTCGGGCCTGGGACCTCGGGCCTCGGACCTCGGCGGCCGTCGCGCAGCTCAGGTCAAGTCGCTGCCTTCCTGGTCAGATTCCCGCCGCGTGACGACTATGCATGCTCCGGCGCCAGGGTCGGGTGCTGGTGCGGATGTTGTGAGGCCTTGCGCGTACGATTCCCGGCCCCGCTGCGCCTGGCGGCGATCCCGCGCCGGCACGAGCCGGATCGGCGGGGCTCGCGACGACCCGCGGAGAACCGGCAAGGCGACCCGCGGAGAACCGGCAAGAGCGCATATGCGTCACCTGGCGGGAATCCGGCCACCTGGCCAGGGAAACGGCGGGGCCGGGACGAGACAGACGGCCGCCCGATCTCTTCCTCGCGCGGGCGATCGGCCGCCCGAGCGCGCCACGCGTCCGGCGCCACCCGGCCCGATCCGCGTCGATCCCCCGCGGTGTAGCCTGCCCTTCGTGGCCCTCCGCCTGCGCAATACCCTCACCCGACGCGTCGAGCCCGTCGTGCCCCTCCGCGGCGACGGGACCGTCCGCATGTACAGCTGCGGCCCCACCGTGTACCGCTACGCGCACGTCGGGAACCTGCGTACGTTCCTGCTCGCC
>JAJYJR010000508.1 GCA_021789355.1 Chloroflexota bacterium
TGCGCGAGTCGAGCCTGGACCGGGTGATCCGGCTCTCCTACCGGCTCCTCGGTCTGATCAGCTTCTTCACCGCCGGGCCCGACGAGACGCGTGCCTGGACGATCCCGGACGGCGCCAGTGCCGTCGACGCGGCCGGTGCGATTCACTCCGACCTTGCCCGCGGGTTCATCCGCGCGGAGGTGGTGACGTTCGAGGACCTGGTGCGCCTCGGATCGACGGCCGAGGCCCGCAAGGCCGGGCGGCTCCGGTCGGAGGGCAAGACCTACCGCGTGCGCGACGGCGACGTGATCGAGATCCTGTTCAACGTGTAGCGGCGGCGGGCAGCGCGACGCCTCGCGCCGCCGCGTCAGTTGGGCCGCTCGCGGTCGAGGTCCACCAGCAGCGTGCGGAACGTGTCGCGTCCGACGTTGCCGGAGCCGTCTTCGTCGTCGCCCTCGTCGTCCTCGTCCTCTTCCTCGTCGCCTTCTTCCACCTCGGCGATGAAGTTGTCGTCCTCGATCCGCGAGACGTTGACGGCGGCGACGAGCAACGCGTCGCTGACGTAGACGAACTCGTGCGTGCGCTCGAGCTCGTGGGCGATCGCCTCGACCAGCGTATCCTCCTCGAACGAGTCCTGGACGCGCCGGCGCGCCTCCTGCACCAGCTCGAAGAACTCCTCCGCGGTGAATTCCTGCTCGTGCGTGAGCAGCGCGTCCGCGTAGAGGTCGTTGTCGCTCTCGTGGAGCTCGTAGAAGTACACGTGTCCTCCAATCTGCCCAGCCGGTCGAGTATAGACGCGGCCACCGGCGGCCCTCGTTCGGCAGCCCGCCGGGGCTCCCGGCCACCCCAGTGACGCCGGATGTCGTCGTCGCCGGAGCCGCCTCCCGCGACGTGGACGCGGGCGCCCGCGGGGGATGGCGAGCGGGCGGTGGCGTCTCGTACGGGGCACTGCTGCTGGCCCGGCTCGGGCTGCGAGTGGGCGCGCTCGTGGGACTCGACGAGACCGCCCTGGCGGCGGGCGAGCCGGCGGAGCTGCGCGCAGCCGGGGTGGAGGTCGTGACCGCCGCACTCGGGCGAGGTCCGGTCTTCGAGAACGTCCAGACCCCGGCCGGACGGCTCCAATCCTGCCACCAGGTCTCCGATCCGCTGCCGGCGTCGGCACTGCCCGCCGAGTGGCGTACGGCCCCCGCGTTCCTGCTCGCGCCGGTGGCGGGCGAGATCGGGCCCGAGTGGGCGCGGGTCCCGGGTCCGAACGCTCTCGTCGGGCTGGGATGGCAGGGTCTGCTGCGTGGCCTGGGCGCGGGGCGCGCCGTCCGGCGCCTGGCTCCGCGGAGGGGCCCCGTCCAGGCACGGGCGGATGTCACGGCGCTCAGCCGGGAGGATGTGCCGGCCGGCGAGGCGGGCGACGCGATCCCGGACTTGCTGCGGCGCACCGGAAGCGGCCTGGCGGTGACCGCCGGCCGCGCGGGAGGCGTGTACCTGCACCGCGTGGCGTCCGGGCGCCTCGAGGCCAGGCGCTGGTTCGCCGTGCCCGCGCGTCGCGAGGTGGACCCCACCGGCGCCGGGGACGTCTTCCTGGCCGCGCTGGTCGCGGCACGGCTCCTGCTGGGGCCCGGCCGTGGCGACGGCATCGGCGCGCTGCGCCTCGCCGCGACGGCCGCGTCGCTCTCGGTCGAGGAGCCGGGCCTGGCCGGCGTCCCCGACCTGGCCGCGATTCACCGGCGACTGCGCGAGCTCTCGGCCGACTGACTCGGCCCGGGGCCGGGTGATGCCGGGGACATGGGCGCGGCCGTTGCCGAGCGCAGGGCGAGGCGGTGGCGGAGACGCGCCCGGCGCCTGGCGAGGTCGTGCTCGAGGCGGGGCAGTGCCCTGCCCGTGAGCCGGTGCCGCTCGACGAGCGCGGTGGCCCGCTCCGCGGCCTCCAGGGCCGCCGCGGTGTCGCGGCGGACATGCTCGAGGTGCTTCGCGAGCTGCACCCATGCGACGGCGCTGAGCGGCCCACCTGACTCGGCGATGAGGCGCCACGCGGCCGCGGACTCGGCGTGGCGACCGGAGAGGCGAAGCACTCGCGCCTGTTCGGCCGCGAGCCGCTCGCGCAACCCGGGGTCGACGGCCGTCGCCACGGCGGTGTTGCAGCAGGCCAGCGCCTCATTGAACCGCCGGTGCCTGGCGTAGGCGCGGCCCAGCGCGGCGACGTCACCGGGGTGCTCCCGGTCGCGCGCGAGCGGGTCCGCGAGCCGCTCCGCCAGGCACGCCAGGAGCAGCCCCAGCGAGATCACGTCCTGGCGATTGTGCTCGACTACCGCTCGCAGCGGATCCGCGTCCCCGGTACGGAGGAAATCCAGGTAGCGGCCGGGGATGAGCGCGCCCGGGAGATCGTCGTGCCGGTACACGCCGGCGATGGCGCGTTCCACGGTCGAGAGGCGGGCGTTGTCGAGCCGGTGCCGCCAGAGCTGGCGGGCCACGGGGAGCAGGTCGAGATGGCCCGCGTATTCGGGTGCCGGAGCGCCCTGGAGCCGGTAGCGCGTGACCAGCAGTGGCCAGTCGAACCCGCGCCCGTTGTACGTGACAAGCCAGGCGTCGGGTGGGATTGCCCTCCGGAGCGCAGCCAGGAACGCGGGTTCGTCCGGGTGGTCCGGCAGCACGAGCTGCTCGATCTCGAACCGCTCGCCGTCCCACCGGCCGAGGCCCACCAGGAACACCACGGTCCCCGCCGCCGTGCCGAGACCGGTCGTCTCGGTGTCGAGACAGACGAGCGGATGCCGCGGATCGACCGCGTAGGGGAGGGTGGCGAGCCGTTGGAGCGGGGCCGGCAGGGGGAGGGACGCCCGGACGCGCACCACGCGGCCCAGCCTGCCACGGTCCACCTCCGCGTCCAGCGCGGTGGCCAGCCCGGACGCGAGATCGGTGACGCGAGCGAGAATCCGCGACCCGGGTGCGTCCTGGGGCGGCGACGAGGCGCGGTCGAGGACCCTGAACCGGGCCAGCCGCGCCGCCATGTCCGCCCGCCCGACGGCTTCCCCGCTGGCCGCGACCGGCGACAGCCGCGCCGCCAGGTCCGGCCGCCCGCCGGACTCGACGGTCGCAGGTGGCCGCCCGCCGGACGCCGGCAGGATCGGGCCTGCCGGCAGGTCCGGCACGGGGTCGTGGAGGCGACGCTCGTCGACGGTCATCGCAGGGAGGGTCGTCCCGGAGTGTGTCAGCTCGCGTGTCACGCGATCACGGCGCCCAGGCTCCGCGAGGCGAACGCCGGCGACCGCCGTGCCGGGCCTTCACGCGGCCCGCTCTCCGGCGAGCGCTGCGAGCAACCGTGCCGCCAGTCGCTTGCCGTCGCTCCCCATATCCAGGCGCGGCCCCGTACAGGCGGGGCACCCTGCGTCGCAAGGGCACCCGCGCACCAGGTCGAGCGCGCCGGCGATCAGCTCGGAGTGGCGCTCGAAGAGCCGGGGCGCCAGGCCCACGCCGCCCGGCACCCCCTCGTAGAGATACACGACGGGCCGGCCGAAATGGGGAGAGCGCGTCTGGGCCACCATGCCCAGGTCATGCGGGTCGCTCATCAACAGGACGCTCGCGACCGCCTGCAGCGCGCGGCCGGCGCCCACCAGCGCCACGTCCAGGTCGTCCCGGCGCCACGCCTCGAACGTGGCACGATCGAGCGCCATCCAGTACGCGGTGGTGTGCAGCTCCAGTTCGGGGAGGTGGATGCGGCCCCAGCCGAGGTTCTCGTTGGTCTCCAGCCGGAGTTTCTTGTAGATCGTGGCCAGCGAGCTGACCATCACCTCGCCGTGGGCCCGCTCTCCCGCGCCGTCGGGCTGGGTGGCGAATGTCTCGAGCGGCTTGAGCGTGACCGCGAGGTCCGCCTGGGTGTAGTGGTCGACGTCGACCCGGCGGACGTACGCCTTGCGCTCGTCCCAGTCGAGCCGATCCACGTGGTACTGCAGGGACTCGTGGAGGTAGATCGCGTCCTCGTGCACGAGCGTGGGTGCCGCGAACAGGTCGACCTCGCCGATCACGCGGGGGCGGTCCGGGGTCGTGTCGATGATGACGACGTTCTCGTCGGCGGCGCTGCGCAGGGAGATCTCGCTGGCGGGGAAGTTCTCGCTCGCCCAGTACCAGCGCCCATCGTCGGCCTGGCGGACGTGTCCCTCCTCGGCGAGAAACGCCAGCAGGTCGTCCGCGGGTGCGGGACCGAAGCGCTCGCCGGGCCGGAACGGCAGCTCGAAGGCGGCGGCACGCAGGTGCGCGAGCAGGACGTGCAGGTTGTCGGGATCCAGGCGGGCCTCCTCGGGCGTGCGGTCCAGCACGTACTCCGGGTGCGTGGCCACGTACTGGTCGACGGCGCCTGCCGTCGCGACCAACACCGACACGCTGACGTCCTGCCGGCGGCCGGCCCGCCCCATCTGCTGCCGGGTCGCCGCGATGGACCCGGGGTACCCCACGAGGACCGACGCGTCGAGCCCGCCGATGTCCACGCCCAGTTCAAGCGCGTTGGTGCTCACGACGCCCAGCAGTTCCCCCGCCCGCAGCCCGCGCTCGATCGCTCGTCGCTCGGTGGGCAGGTAGCCACCTCGATAACCGCGGATCCGCTCCCGGGGCCCGCGTCCCTCGCGCATGGCCTCCCGCAGGGCGGTGAGGAGCAGCTCCACGCTGACGCGAGAGCGGCCGAACACGATCGTCTGGTGGCCCGCCCGCAGGAACGCGAGCGCGACCCGCTCGGCAAGCGCGAACGAGCTGCCGCGCACGCCCAGCGTCGGGTCGAGCAGCGGCGGGTCGAGCACCAGCACGTGGCGCTCGCCGGATGGCGCGCCGCTCTCGTCGATGCACAGCGGCTCGCGTCCGGTGAGCAGGCCCGCGAGCTCCGCC
>JAJYJR010000509.1 GCA_021789355.1 Chloroflexota bacterium
GCCGGCTGACCGTGACCCACGACCAGCTCCGCGATGGCGCCAACGAGCAGCTCTACGGCGGCTGGCCGATGATCCTCTCCGGCCTGAAGACGTGGCTCGAGACGGGAGAGCTGCTGACGACCCCGGGTTCGCTCCTGTACGGCTGAGGTCGCTGGGGCGCGGCGGTCGGCCGTGCGGAAGCGCAGCCGACCGTACGCACCTTGCACGGGCGTGATACAAACTGGCGGCGCGCTTCATCCTGCATGGACGCCCGTCGCGGGCCACGAACATCCGGAGTCGTCGCAATGCGAAGGTTCGCCCGCCCGCTCATCGTGTCCACCCTGACCGCCGTCGTGGTGCTGACGGCCGCGGCGCTGCCCGCACTCGCGAAGTCCGGGCCGCCCTCGAAGCCCGGTCCGTCGCCGAAGCCCGGACCGATCACGACCGGCAACGACATCTCGTGGCCGCAGTGCGGAGGGTCGTACCCGGCGGGTCAGGCGTTCGGCATCGTCGGGGTCAACGGCGGGCTGGCCAACGATCAGAACCCGTGCTTCGGGAGCGAGCTGGCGTGGGCGTGGTCGTCCAGCGGCAACTCGTCGCCGGGAACGCTGCCGAAGGCGGCGCTCGTGGTGAACACCGCCGATCCAGGGCAGGTGGTTCCAACGGTCTCCGACTGGCCGACAAACAACACCGACCCGAACGGCTTCAGCGAAGCCCCCGGCTCGACCAACGAGGACCCGAACGGTCCGTGCTCGGGCACAGGCACCGACAATCAGGCCTGCGCCTGGCAGTACGGGTGGGACCGTGCGATCCAGGACATGATGTGGCTCGTCTCGACGACCCCGCTCCCGACCGGCGTCCAGAACGCGAACGTGCCGTCGTCCTACCCGTGGTGGCTCGACGTGGAGACCGGCAACAGCTGGGAGACGGGTACCGCCGGGCTCGCGAACAACGTGGCGGATCTCCAGGGGATGGTCGCGGCGTTCAGGTACGCCACGAACGAGACTTACTCGGGGACTACGCTGGGCGGCGCGGCGACCGTCGGCGTCTACTCCACCTCCACCCAGTGGAACCAGATCACGGGCGGCTCGGCCGCCACGCTCGGGAGCCTCTCCGGCCTCCCGGACTGGATCCCCGGAGCCCGCACGCTCTCCGCGGCGGAATCCAACTGCTCCCTCCCGGGCTTCACCACGAGCAAGCCCACGATCACCCAGTGGTTCGGGAAGCCGTACGACGGGGACTATGCCTGCGCGTGACCGCCGATCCCGATCGCCTGCGTCCCCCGAGCAGGACCGGCCTAGCCCCGGAGTGACGTCACCGTCGCCACGAACACCGGGACTGCGTACGTCTTGCCCTTGAGCTCGAGCGCGCGAGCCTCGAGCCCCGACGTGTCGATGCCGGCCGCCATGGCGGCGGCGTCCGTGACGAGCAGTTCGCCGGGGCCCGCCGCCGAGGCGAGCCGGGCGGTGGTGTTGACCGCGTCGCCGAGGGCAGTCATCTCGGTGGCCGGCGGCGCGCCAACGGCTCCGATGTACGCCACCCCGGTGTGGACCCCGATGCCGATGGGCAGCGTCGGGCCGGCCTCACCGGAGCTGCTCATCGCCCGCAGCAGCGCGAGGCCCGCCTCGACTGCCCGGGCGGCGTGCCTCGCGTGTGTGAGCGCCGGGATGAAGATCCCGATCACCTCGTCACCGACGAACTTGTCGACCACCGCGTCGTGGTCCACGAGGATCCGCGCGGCGATGTCGTAGAAGCGGTCCAGGCGGAGGCGAAACTCCGTCGCGCTGATCCGTTCGGCGAGCGGGGTCGAGCCCCGGACATCGGCGAAGAGGAAGCTCGCCTCGATCTCGGCTCCGCCGTGCATCCGCGAGAGCATGTTGGAGCAGTACGAGCAGTACTTCGGGTTCTTCGCCCAGCGGCCTCGTCCGATGAGCCGCATCAACGGGTAGCCGATGCCGGCCAACGGCGAGGCGCACGCCTTGCAGCGCGGTTCGCTCGGCAGGTGCTTGAAAGCCCCGCGGAGTCGCCGGTAGCTGGGGTCGGTCCCCAGGAGGAGTCCCCTCCAGAACTCCTCGTTGTCGCGTGACCCGAGCGGGGGCGCAGCGCTCATGGCGCGAAGCGTACTGTGCGAACGCCTCGCCGGATAGCCGGATGCTCACGAATCGGGAAGTCCGTGCCCGTCTCGGCCGCGGAACCGGGCACACGTGGCAGAGTCGCTGGCGGTTCACTGCCCCAGGTGGATGGCTTGACGACTGTTCGTGCGACGTGCAGCATGGCCCGTCACCGAGACTCGGTTGCGCCGAGCTCCGGGCGTGACCACGGAGAGGTCAGGTGGGATGGCGATGACCACGTTCGTCCGGAAGCAGGCGGCGGTGCTGGCCGTGGCCGCCATGCTCGCGCTCCTCGGGGCTCCATCGGCTGCCGCCGCAGGCCCGGGAGCGGGCCCGAGCTGGACCCACCAGGACGTGCACGTCTGCAACCCAGCGGGCACTGACCAGGCCGCGTGCACCAGCATCGCCCGGGTGCTCTATGAGAACGGGATCCCGTACCAGGCCGCGACGCCGGCGCAGCTCCACGCCGCGGCACGGGCGGCGGCGTCGATCTCGTTCAGCGCGGTGGGCATCCGGACCGCGTACGGCATTACCGGGCAGGGCGACCCCTCGAAGGTGATCGCCATCGTCGATGCGTACCACGACCCGAACGCCCTCGCCCACCTGACCACGTACAGGAACCAGATGCTTCCGGCGTCGCAGGCGCCGATCCAGTCCTGCACGTGGAATACCCTCACCGGGACGACCTCGCAGAGCACGCCGTGCTTCACGCAGGTCAACCAGACCGGGCAGGCGAGCCCCCTGCCCTCCGCGAACTCGGGCTGGTCGAACGAGATCGACCTCGACCTGCAGGCCGCCTCCGCGGTCTGTCCGATGTGCAGCCTCCTGCTGCTGGAGGCCAACTCGTCGTCGTTCAGCGACCTCGGGACCGCGGCGACGACCGCCTCGACCGCAACGAACGCCTCGAGTTGGGCGCACGTGGTCGCGATCTCCAACAGCTTCGGCACCCAGGGCGACGTGGCCGAGTCGGCCTACCCGGCCTGGAACAACGCGGCAACGCCTGGGATCGCCGTCCTTGCGGCCGCGGGTGACTGGGGCTACGGCACCTCCTTCCCCGCCTCCTCGACGAACGTGATCGGCGTGGGCGGCACCACCCTGGCGGTCTCGAGCACGACCGGCGCGCGGACTGGTGAGACGGCGTGGTCGTCGACCGGCAGCGGCTGCTCCTCGTACAACGCCGCACCGAGCTGGCAGACCAACTCCCCGATCTGGCAGGCCCAGAACCTCTCCGGCAGCCCATGCGGCTCCTGGAAGGCCGTGTCCGACCTCTCGGCGGACGCCGACCCCTACTCAGGACTGCAGGTCTACACCACGTACAGCGGGAGGACCGGCTGGTACATCTTCGGCGGGACCAGCCTCTCGACCCCGCTCATGTCGGCCCTGTACGCGATGCAGGGCGGCTACTCGGCTGAGCCTGCCGGCGCGTACGCGTGGGCGTCCACGACGCCGTACTACCCCGTGACCTCCGGCTCGAACGGGACCTGCAGCCCGTCGATCATGTGCAACGCCGGCACCGGCTGGGACGGCCCGACGGGGCTCGGCAGCATCGCGACGCCGGGGGGAACGTCGATCGCTCCCGCCATCACGAGCCCGAACAGCGCGACGTTTACGGTCGGCACGGCAGGCAGCTTCACAGTGACCACGACCGGCACGCCACCCATCTCGATCACCGAAAGCGGGACGCTGCCAAACAGCGTGACCTTCACTGACAACGGCAACGGCACGGCTACCCTGGCGGGCACGCCGACGACCAACGGCTCCTACTCGATCACCATCACTGCCGCCAACGGGGTCTCCCCGAACGCCAAGCAGACCTTCACGTTGACGGTGAACCCGGCGCCCGCTGGCGACTTCTCGCTGTCGGCGAGCCCGGGGTCGCAGTCGATCAAGCGGGGCCAGTCGACCTATTACGCAATCACAATCAACCCGTTGAGCAGCTTCAGCGGCACGGTCAGCCTCTCCCTCGGCACTTTGCCGCGGGGCGTCGCGGGCTCGTTCTCGCCCCAGTCCACGCCCACGAGCTGGACGCTGAACATAACGACGTCGCGTTCGGCTCGCGCCGGCACGTACACCCTGACGATCACCGGTACCAGCGGGACCCTCGCACACACGACAACCGTCACGCTCGTGCTTCAGTGAACGTCACGGTGGTCTCCTAGAGCGGATGCGGCCCGGAGGCACCCGTGTTGGGGTGCCCAGGGCCGCAACGAGGCGACAGATGGCGCAGCTGAGAGTCGGACGGATCGGGGCGCTGGCCCTCGTCACCAGTCTTGTGCTGGCTGCGGGAACCGCCCGACCCGCGGCCGCGCAGGCGACGCCGGGCCCGATCACGCCCCCCTACATCGTCCTCGCGCAGCTGACATCGGGCTCGGCCGTGGGGCTGACTACGGCCGGTCCCTTCAGCAGCACCACCAAGCTCCCCCGGCCCGGCGAGTACGTCACGATTCGCTGGATGCTCAGCCCTCCGGTGCCCGACCAGCACATCGACGTCTACGTCACCGCGAAGGCGCCCGACGGCACCTGGGGTCCCTGGCGGCTCCTGACTGCCCGGCTCACCGACGCCAAGGGCGAGGCGTACTTCCACTGGCGCTCGGGGACACCCACCTGGTTGTCGGTGCAGGGCCGGTTCCAGGGTGCGACCCACCTCACCCCTGCCCGCGCACCGGCGGTCCAGGTCCGCTGGCGTTCTGCTGCCCTCCCTTGACGCGCGGGCAGTTGACGGCTCCGTACCGCACGCACCTCCG
>JAJYJR010000510.1 GCA_021789355.1 Chloroflexota bacterium
TCCACACGGCCGTGGCGCTGTTCATCCTGCAGATCTTCGTCGGCGCGGCGCAGATCTTCACCTCGCTGGCGGACTGGGCCGTCGCGCTCCACGTGGCCCTGGCCGCGGCGATCTGGGCGCTCACGCTCGGCGCGGCGATCCAGAGCTACTACCTCGCGCGGCTGGAGGGCCGCCCGACCGCGCAGGCAGGCGGAGAGCCGGCGCCCGGGGGGGACGGCGGCGGAACCCACGGCGGCGAGCGCACCGACCTCGGCCCCGCCGGCCTGTCGGCATTCGCGGCGGAGGCGCCCGCGGGCTCTCCCCATGAGGTCGTCGCGGAGCTCGTCGAGCGCGCACCGTTCGCCCCCGCCGAGGCCGCGGGCACGGCCGGGCGGGTCGGGTGGCGCGCCCACGTCGGCGCCTACGTGGCGCTGACCAAGCCCCGCGTCATCGAGCTGCTCCTGGTGACCACGGTCCCGGCCATGGTCCTCGCCACGCGCGACGTGCCCGGGATCCGGGTGAGTTCGTGGGCCATGCTGGTGATCGCGACCCTCATCGGCGGCGCGCTGGCCGCGGGCTCCGCCAACGCGATCAACTGCTACATCGACCGCGACATCGACGAGCTCATGACGCGGACCCGCCGGCGTCCGCTCCCCACCCACGCGGTGGATCCCGAGAACGCCCTGGTCTTCGGGCTGGCGCTCGGGGTGGTCTCCTTCGCCTGGCTCACGATCTTCGCGAACCTGCTGGCGGCGTTCCTGGCGCTCCTCGCCATCGCGTTCTACGTCGTGGTGTACACGCTGCTCCTGAAGCGCAGCACGCCGCAGAACATCGTGATCGGTGGCGCGGCGGGGGCACTCCCGCCGGTGATCGGATGGGCGGCCGTAACCGGCAACGTCGCGCTGCCGGCGCTGTTCCTGTTCCTGATCGTCTTCTACTGGACGCCGCCCCACTTCTGGGCGCTGGCGCTGCGGCTCTCCCGCGACTACGAGGCGGCAGGCGTTCCCATGCTCCCGGTGGTGAAGGGCGTGCGGGAGACCAACCGGCAGATCGTGCTGTACACCGTGCTGCTGGTGGTGCTCACCCTGGCGTTCGCGATGGTCGCCGGGATGGGGCTGGTCTACACGGCAGGCGCCGCCGTCCTGGGCGTGCTCTTCCTGCGGCAGGCATGGATGCTGTGGCGCGAGGGAAGCGGCGCGGGCGCCGTGCGCCTGTACCGCTTCTCGATCACGTACCTGACGGTCCTGTTCGCCCTGATCGCCCTGGACGTTCTGATCCCGATCGCCCTGTAGCCCCGCGAGACCCGTCCGGCGGCCGGTGAGTGAACCGTGGCATGGGACCGTGCATGGGGGCCGTGGGGCATCGGGCCGTGGGGCATCGGGCCGTGGTATGGGCCGTGGCAAGCAGGGGCCGTTTGGCCCCTTTAGCCAGGGCCGTTTGGCCCCCGGGACAGGCCATATGGGATATGATCGCAGCCCCAGTGGTTCCAGCAGCAGCGCGAGAGGTGTTCCCCTGAGCGTGCAGTTGTCGCCGCGCGTCCGATCGGTCGTCTCCGTGGCCGGCCTCGCCGGCCTGGTGCTGCTGCTGGGCGGCTGCAGCGCGCTCTACCCCCCCAACGCGGCGAGCAACCAGGGCGCGGACATCCGCACCCTCTACAGCATCTTCATGGTGCCCATGATCGCGATCTTCGTGCTCGTGGAGGGGCTGATCGTGTGGTCGGTGCTCCGGTACCGGCGCCGGAAGGGCGATGACGAGCTGCCCGTGCAGACGCACGGCAACAACCTCCTGGAGATCACGTGGACCGTCCTGCCCACGTTCCTGGTGCTGATCCTCTTCTTCGTCTCCTGGCAGACGCTCAACAAGGTCGACGCAGAGCCCGCGAACCCCGCCGTCAGCGTGGACGTCACCGGGTTCCAGTGGCAGTGGACATTCGCCTACCCCCAGTACGACCTCTCGTACACCGGGATCGGCAATCAGGGCCCGGTGCTGGTCCTGCCGGTGGACGAGGTCGTCCACGTGCGGCTGCACTCGAACGACGTCATCCACTCCTTCTACGTCCCCGACTTCCTCTTCAAGCGCGACGTGATCCCCGGTCAGGTGAACAACTTCGACCTGACCCTCAAGGACGCGGGCGTCACGTACACCGGCCAGTGCGCACAGCTGTGTGGCATGGGCCACTACCAGATGCGCTTCACGGTCCAGACCGTGACGCCGGCCAGCTTCCAGGCGTGGGTGCAGGCGGAGCAGGCGAAGTCCCGCGCCACGCCGGCCCCGGTCGCCGGCGGTCAGGCCGCCGGCCCGACACTGCAGCTGAGCGCGAGCACTACCGCCAGCTTCGACCAGTCGAGCCTGTCGACGCCCGCAGGCCAGCCGTTCGCGGTCGTGCTCACCAACAGGACGGCCGGCGCGCCCCACAACTTCTCGATCAGGGACTCGTCGGGCAAGGTCCTCTTCACCGGCCTGCCGCTCGCGCAGCCGGGACAGACGGTCAGCTACTCGGTGCCGGCCCTCCCGGCCGGCACGTACACGTTCTTCTGCAGCGTGCACCCCAACATGACGGGCACCCTCACGGTCAAGTAGGAGATCGCATGGCGACGACCGTCCTCGCCCCGGGCGCGACGCGCACCTACCAGCGCTCGGCCCTGTACGAGTGGCTGACGACCACCGACCACAAGAAGATCGGGATCCTGTACCTGACCAACAGCTTCCTGTTCTTCCTGCTCGCCGGGCTCCTCGCGCTCGTGATCCGGAGCGAGCTGGCCGTGCCGGGCCTGCAGTTCGTGGACTCCAGCACGTACAACCAGCTGTTCACCATGCACGGCACGACCATGATTTTCCTGGTCCTGATGCCGTTCCTGGCCGGGCTCGGCAACTACGCCGTGCCGCTCCAGATCGGCGCGGCCGACATGGCGTTCCCCCGCATCAACGCACTGTCGTTCTGGATGCTGCCGCTGGGCGGCATCCTGATGTTCAGCGGCTTCTTCTTCGGCGGCGCCGCGGCCGAGGGCTGGACCTCCTACTCCCCCCTCGCCCAGGCGAAGTACTCCGGCAGCGGCACCGACCTCTGGATCGTGGCGCTGCTGCTGATCGGCACCAGCTCGATCCTGGGCTCGATCAACTTCCTGGCCACGATCTTCAAGCTCCGCGCGCCGGGCATGACGCTGCTGCGCATGCCGGTGTTCGTGTGGACCGTGACGGTCACGAGCCTGCTGATCCTGCTGGCGACCCCGGTATTCACCAGCGGCGTCTTCATGCTCTACATCGACCGCAACTTCGGCGGCGCCTTCTTCGACCCCGCGTCAGGCGGCAACCCGATCCTGTGGCAGAACCTGTTCTGGTTCTTCGGGCACCCGGAGGTCTACATCCTGATCCTGCCCGCCATGGGCGTGATCAGCGAGGTCATCCCGGTCTTCAGCCGGAAGCCGATCTTCGGATACAAGGCGTTCATCTTCGCCACGCTCCTGATCGGCGGCTTGGGGTTCAGCGTGTGGGCGCACCACATGTTCACTACCGGCGCGGTGTACCTGCCGTTCTTCAGCCTGACGACGTCGCTGATCGGCGTGCCCACCGGCATCAAGTTCTTCAACTGGATCGCGACCATGTGGCGCGGCAAGATCACCTTCGCCACCCCGATGCTGTTTGCGGTGGGCTTCCTGTCCACGTTCCTGGTGGGGGGCCTGGACGGCGCCATCCTCGCCTCGCCGCCAGTGGACTTCGCGCTGCACGACACGTACTGGATCGTGGCGCACATCCACTTCGTGTTCTTCGGCGGGACCATGTTCGGCGTCTTCGCGGCCGCCTACTACTGGTTCCCCAAGATGTTCGGAGCACGGCTCGACGAGGGGCTGGGCAAGATCCACTTCGTGCTGACGCTGATCGGCACGTGGATCACCTTCTTCCCGATGCACCTGCTCGGGCTCGAAGGCATGCCGCGTCGCATCGCGGACTACTCGCCGGCGGCCGGTTGGACCGACCTCAACACCGTCGAGACGATCGGGTCGTTCATCATCGCGATCAGCGTGCTGCCGTTCATGTGGAACGTCTTCGTGACGCTCCGCGGCCCGCGTGACGCGGGCGACGACCCGTGGGACGGGTACACCCTCGAGTGGGCCACCACCAGCCCGCCGCCGCCCTACAACTTCGACCACCTGCCGCCGATCCGCTCGGAGCGGCCCCTCTTCGACCTCAAGTACGGACATGGCGCCCGACGAGCCCTTCCGGCCGCGGCCGTCGTAGCAGCCGACGAAGGAGCGCACCGATGACCGGACGGGTTCAGACGCTGGCCGGGCCCGCGCACGCCGAGCGGCAGGGCATCGACACCGCCCTGGTGGGAATGCTGCTCTTCATCGCCAGCGAGATCATGTTCTTTGCCGGGCTCTTCGGCGCGTACTTCAACATCCGGGCGGAGCACACGGTCTGGCCACCGCAGGGGTTCGAGCTCGACCTCGGCCTGGCGGCCGTGCTGACGGTGATCCTGGTCAGCAGTTCCTTCACCATGCAGCACGCCGTCTCGTGCATCCGGAAGGGCGACCGCACCGGCATGGTCCGCGCGCTGACGGTCACCGTGATCCTGGGCGTGATCTTCCTGTGCGGCCAGCTGTACGACTATGCCTCCCTCGGCTTCGGCATCAGCAGCGGCGTCTACGGCACCCTCTTCTTCACCATGACCGGGTTCCACGGGGCGCACGTGCTGGGCGGCGTGATCGGGATGAGCGTGGTGCTGCTGCGCGGCATCAACGGCCAGTTCTCGGCCCGGCACCACACGGCGGTCGAGGCGGTCAGCATCTACTGGCACTTCGTGGACGTCGTGTGGATCGGGCTCTTCTCGACGCTCTACCTGCTGCGGTAG
>JAJYJR010000511.1 GCA_021789355.1 Chloroflexota bacterium
CGTACAGGTCGCCGGCCAGGCCTGAGGCCGTGACCGTCATCGGGGCGTCCTGTCGGCGTTCGAGCGTGGCCAGGCATCGCACCGCGAAGACCTGTTCGCCCGCCACCAGCAGGCGGGCGACCCTCCCCTCGGGTTCGATCGGCACCATCGCCTGCGTGCGGTAGCGCTCCCGGGCCTCGTCGGCGGCCGTCTCGTCGGCCGTGGCGCGCTCCAGGATGGCGGCCGCGTCGCGAAGCGCGGGGTCGCGAAGCGCGGCGTCGCGAAGCGCGGGTTCGCGGTCCGGCGAGAGGCCCAGAAGAGCCGAGCCATCGCTGGCGGACGACGCGTCCGGACCGGCTCCGGTTTCCTCACCGGGCCCGAACGCCTGCCGTGGCTGGCCGGAGCGCTCCATGCCGGCAGTGTACGAGGGACCGCCAGCCGGACCGCACCGCAGGCCTACCGAGCCACCTGCGTATCCGGCGCTCCGCATACGGAGGTGCCGGCGATCCGTACGCCGAGTCGGCATTCCGCATGCGCGCCCGCATGTCTGCGGATGACGCGTACTCGCGGTCGCGCCAGCGTTGACAGACGGCGGTTCAGCTGCAGACGGCATCTCATCGCATGGAGGACCCGCATGAAGCACGGGCGAACGAGCCTCTTCTCCCGACTGCTCACGGGCCTCCTCGTCGCTGTCGGGGGCGCCGATCCTCGCCCCTGAACTCGCCATCCGGCGTGGACTCATTGCCGCGAGAAGCGTCGAAAGGAGGGGGCCGGATCCCGGGAGGCTCGAGCAACGGAGTGGCAAGGGACATCCAAGAAGGGAGACAACTGACATGTGGTTCAGGAAACTCGCAACCATGGGCGGCATCGGAGTCGCCGGGCTTGCCCTCATCGGGGCCGGGGCGACGGCCACCTTCACCCAAAACACCGTGTCCAATCAGCAGGTCACGGCCGGGACGATGAACGTCCAGCTCTCGACTGAAGTCGCGGGTGCCGACCTCTCAACGGACGGGCACACGCTGACACTCCCAGCGTTTGGCCCGACGAACTCCACGTTCACAACCGGTGACCAGCTGGTCACGATCACCAACAACAGCAACATCACGGTGCAGGAGATCTTCGAGCAGATCGGCTACTCGGGGCCGGACCAGCTCAAGAACGAACTCTACGTGTGCGAGGTCAGCTCGGGCACGGTGATCTACAACGGGCCGCTGGCGGGCGGTCTCTCACAGCAGCAGATCCAGGGCTCGCTCCTCAAGGGCGCCACAGACAGCTACTACATCAACGTCTACGCGGGCAGCACCGCGAACACCATGTGCGGTTCGGTCACGACGATCGGGTCGCCGATCCCCGCCAGTCCGGGCCCGAACCCGGCCGCGACGGATCTACAGAACGACGTCCAGGGCCAGAGCGGCACGGTCAGCGTGACACTGACCTACCAGGGCTAAGCGGATCGCAACCACTCCGCGCTGATGCAGGAGGTGGGGACCTCTGGCCCCCACCTCCCATCCCAGCAAGGGCAGGTGAAGACATGCCGACGACGCCTTCCCATGTCAATGCCTCCCGCCTCGGCCCAGTCGCGGTCGCCGTTCGCCGAGGGCTCGTGGCATGTGCGACCGTGGCTCTCCTGGGCGGCGCGAGCTTCGTCGTCTACGCGCTCCTCAGTGGGAACTGGATGATCACCCCGGTCCTCTCCGGGAGCATGCGCCCTGGGTTCCCCGTCGGCGGCGTCGTCGTGGCAGAGCGCGCCCCCACGTCCGCGCTCGCCGTCGGAGACGTGATCATCTTCCAGGACCCCTATCGCCCTGCCGACCAGGTGGTGCACCGGATCATCCAGCTCACGCCCGGGCCGGACGGCCAGCCGGTCCTGCGCACGAAGGGTGACGCCAATAGTGCCGAGGATCCCTGGACCTTCAATCTCAAGGGCAAGACCGTGTACGTCGCCCAGTTCACGCTGCCCCTTCTCGGCTACGCGGCCGTCAGCACCAACCGCGGCATCGACCTGATGGTCGGGGGGCTCATCCTCCTGCTGCTCGCCCTCAGCTCGGTGATCAGCCGCGGGCGCCGGGCGGCGGCGGAGCGGGCGAAGGTCGGCCCGGATGCGCCGCGCTCCCTCGCCGGGGTGACGGCAGCGCCGGACGATCGCTTCGCGGCATGAACCTGACCGGGGCCTCGACTCGCGGCTACGGCAGGTCCGTGCCCGAGGGCGGCCTGGCATCGTCACACCGTGCCCCCGCTCGTGTTCTCGGCTTGGTCTCGGACTGTCTGTTCGTCGGCGCCCTTGTGCTAGCTCTCCTTCTCGCCATGGGCATCGTCGGCACGCCCTGGTACCGCATCGTGAAGATCGACGGTGGATCCATGGCGCCGACGATCTCACGGGGCAGCCTGATCCTGGTCGCGCAGCCGCCCGCGCAGGTCCGACCCGGCATGGTCGTGGTCATGACCGTCAGTGGCGACGTGGTCACCCACCGGGTCGTGGCCGTCAATCCGGACGGCACCCTCGTCACCAAGGGCGACGCGAACCGCGTCACCGACGATTGGGGCGGCGAGCCCGTGCGCGTGGTCGGCCAGTACCTGGCCACGATCCCGCTGCTCGGCGCGATCATCCCGGTCCCGGACGTGTCCGCCGCCACGTTCACCGACCGGACCACGGCGTCGATGAGCATCACGGTCGGCGTCTTCCCCATCCCACCGGTCGACGCGACCGTGCGCGTCGTGCCCCAGACCATCAACCTGAAGGCCAACGGCAGGATCACCGCGTTCGTGGAGGCGCTGGCGGGCTCCCACGCGCTCGGCGACATCGACCTCTCGTCGATCGAGCTCTGCTACCAGGGTCGGTGCCTTGCCAGTGACGGTCCGGCCAGGCTCGACGGAAGCGGCCACGTCGCCGCGCCGTTCGATCGCGCCGACTTCTCTGACCTGGTCGGGTCAGACACCGGCTCGATCGCGCTCGTCGTCCAGGGCAAGCTCGCCGACGGCGACACGTTCCGCGGCACCCACACGAACCGCGTGACCGGGAGCGACGACACGACCGGCGATGGTCTGGGGGATCCACCGAGCGCCACGCCGACACCGTCGCCCACGCCGACGGCCGATGTGACGCCCACGCCGTCGCCGACGCTGGATGCGACACCGACGGCCGATGTGACGCCCACACCGACACCCTCGGAGGACGCCGCGCCCTCACCGACTACGACGCCCACACCGAGTCCGGCCGAGACACCGGAGTCCACGCCGTCACCGACGCCGGACGCCACGCCCACTCCAGCACTCGGTCCGGTGGCCCCGTCGTCGATGCCGACGTCCGCGCCCGCAGCCACCGACGCGCCGTCGCCGACGCCATCCCCCACGCCGAGCATGGCTCCGTCTCCGAGCCCCACTCCGTCGCCCACTCCCGCCCCGGCCCCAACCGAGGTTCCGACACCGACAGCCTGACGGCAGGTGCCGCCATCGGCGTCGTGCACAGCAGAGGCGATCGGGCGCCGTGCACGCCGAGGGCCATCGGCGCCGCTGGATATGCGTGGGGGACCTCGTACGTGGGGGCGCGCCGGGCGAAGAGCGCCGACACCTGCGACACACGTACCGCTGGGACGCAGTTCCCACGAATCTCGAAGTGCCGGCCTCCAGATCCTGCAGCCCGTACCTCCCGGTCCCGCCCTGTAGTCTGGGCGCGCCTATTCAGCGAACGAGAGGCCGGCGGCCCGGCAGGACGAGGATCGCGAAGCCGTGGTCCGCAGATCCCGCGGCCCAGCCCGCTGCCGGCGTTGCGCATTTCCCATAGGTGGCACCGTACGCGGGGACCCGCTGGGCAGCCCAGGCCTGGGCGTGCGAAGCTCGAAGAAGTCGCCCGCCGCACCCACGAATCTCGCAGCAGCAGCCCGCCCGCCCCGCGGCCCGACCCACTTGCTCCCGCATAGCGTTCCGGGCATGCACGTTGAGCAGCGGATCGGCCCGCGCAGCGCGCGGCGGCCGGGCAACGTGCCCGTCTCTGTCTCCGGCAAGGTGCCCGCTCAACCGCCCACTGGCTCCGGCCGGTGGCCCTCCACCTGCTAGGCTGTCGGCGGCATGAAGGGCACGGCGCTCGCGGGCGGCAGGGCGGCCCGCCACCATTCCCGGCAACCGGTCACGAGCGGCACGAAGGGCACGGCGCTCGCGGCCCGGCACGGCACTCGCGAACGGCCGGGTGCTCTCGTGCTCGCGAGTGACACGGCGCTCGCGGCCCGCGCCGCGACCCGCCACGACCCCTCGAACCCGGCCACGAACCCATGAAGGGCCTCGTGCTCGCGGGCGGCACGGCCACCCGCCTCTATCCCCTGACCCTGGTCACGAACAAGCACCTCCTGCCCGTCTTCGACCGGCCCATGATCGACTACCCGATCGAGACGCTGGCGGGCATGGGGATCCGGGACGTGCTCGTGATCGTCGGCGGCAAGAGCGTCGGTGACATCGTGGAGCTGCTGGCGGACGGCGAGGCGTTTGGGCTCGACCTGACGTACCGCTTCCAGCGCGGCGCACTCGGGATCGCCCACGCGATCGGCCTGGCGCGGCGGTTCGTCGGCGACGAACCCTTCTGCGTCGTGCTCGGCGACAACGTGCTGCTCGGCGAGCCGCTGGCGGAGGTGGCGCGCGCCTTCGAGGAGAGCAGCGACGGCGCCGGCACCCTGCTGTACGAGGTGCCCGACCCCCACCGCTTCGGCGTGGCGGAGTTCCGCCGACCCGACGGCGGCCCGGCAGACGGTACGCGGGATGGCGACGTGCTGGTCGGGTTCGAGGAGAAGCCGGCGCAACCGAAGTCGAACTTCATCCCGATCGGCGTGTACTTCCTGCGGCCCGACGTGTTCG
>JAJYJR010000512.1 GCA_021789355.1 Chloroflexota bacterium
CTGAGCTCGTGTCCCGCGATGGCACGGTGATCGGGCGTGAGGGGGAGGTGCTCTCGGGCTTCGGCGGAGGCGTCGGAACCGATGGCGCCTTCCATGTCTGCGTGATCGGCGGCTGACCGCCTCAGGCGGGCTCGATCCGCCAGCGCGCGAAGAGGTAGGCGAGGCAGGCGACCTCGAGCCACGCCTTCGCGCTCGCCTCGGTCCCCTCGTAACAGCGCGAGAGCCTGCGCCAGCGTCCCAGCCGGGCGAACGCGTGCTCCACCTTGTAGAGCGGCGCGAGGGGCACGAAGCCCGTGCTGCCCTTGGGTGGCGCCTTGATGTTGAGGGTGACCTGGCGGCGGGCGGCCAGGGCGGCCAGGCCCCGGTAGCCGCGGTCGGCGATCACGTCGCGCACGAGCGGCAGGTCCTTGAGCCCGGACGCCAGCAGCTCGCGCCCCACCTTCACGTCGTGCGGCTTGGCGGGATCGACGCGGGCCGCCAGCGGCAGGCCGAGATACTCGATGAGGATGCTGCGCTTCGCGCCGATCGTGCGGCCACCCCGTCCGCCGGCGTTGTGGAACGTCGGCCCGGCGCGCCCGCCGCGCACCGTCTGAGCATCGATCATCACCATCGTCGGCTCGACGTGCTTGCGCCTAGCACGCCGCCGGATGAGCCGCGCGAGGCGGGCCATCGCGCGTTCCCAGACCCCGTTGGCGCGCCAGCGCCGCCACTGCTGCCAGACGGCGGACCAGGGCGGGTAGCGCTCCGGCAGATAGCGCCACTGGCAGCCGGTGCGGGCGAGGAAGAGCATGCATCGCCTCGACCATCCGTCGGCGAGAATAGCGGGCGGGCACCCCACGCCGGCCTCGCGGATCGAACAGGTCACGGACCAGCCACCACTCTTGGTCCGTCAGTTCGATCATGGCGTTCATCGGCGCGATCGTGACGGACCGCCGTGACAGGTTCTATGGCGCGATCAGCCCATCCGATCGGGACCTTTCATTCCCAGGCTCTCAGATGCCGCCGTCGCCGTAGCCGGCACAGCCACCTGCTCCAGACCCAGGCCCGCCTGGCGGCCTATGCCCGCGCCCTCAGCGCCATACGCTGGACATCGTCGAGACCGTCAGCGCCCTCGTCCGCGCCGATGCTCGCGCCCGTCGGTGAGCGCTTCGGACGGCGGTCAACGCGCGGCACGATCTCCACCAGGGCGGCGCCGCGATCCTGTTCGCCGACGAGCGCCTGCTCTCGTCCGATGAGGAGGCGTGGGAGACCTGGGCCCGGGAGGCCGTCGAGGCGGAGGCCTACAGCCGCCGGCTGGCGAAACGGATCCGGTGCCGGCGATCACCGAAACTCCCCAGGCGCGATGAGCGGAACTCCCCAGCTGACGACACCCGGGTGGGCCGCATGAGCTTACTCGCCTGAGCGGACGACCACCCCCTTCCGGATGTGCTCGGCCCGGGCGCGGTGGGCCCGCATCCGGTAGCTGTCGCCGTCGATGTTGAAGACGACCGAGCGATGGAGCAGCCGGTCGAGCATCGCCGCAGCGACCGTCGGGTCATCGAAGATCCGGCCCCAGGACGCGATCCCCAGGTTCGTCGTGAGCGCCACCGAGCCCCGAAGGTACCTCTGGCTGACGACCTGGAAGAGGGCCGCCGCGGCTTGGCCGGCAGGGGCAGGTAGCCGACCTCGTCGATGACGAGCAGCCGGGGCCCGGCAAAGAAGCGCATGGCCGTTGCCCAGCGACCCTCGAGCGCCGCCCGGTGGCAGCGGGCGGCGAGCGCGGCGGCCGTCGTGTAGTAGGTCCGATAGCCGGCTTCGAGGGCTGCCCGGGCAAGACCGACCGCGAGCATCGTCTTGCCCACCCCGGGCGGTCCAATGAAGAGGACGTTCGTGGCGTCGTCGAGGAAACGCAGCGAACCGAGCTCGTTGACGAGCGCGCGATCGACCGAGGGCTGGGCCTCGAAGTCGAAGTCGGCGAGGCGCCAGGGCGCCGGCAGCGAGGCGAAGCGCTCGAGACTCGCCCGCCGCCGCGCTTCGGTCGCGGCCACCTCGATGGCCAGCAGCCGCTCGAGCATGGCGGTGTGCCCGAGTCCCTCGGCGCTCGCCTGCTCGAGGACCCCCGGCAGGGCCTCGGCCGCGGCTGCGAGGCGGAGCGTCGCGAGATGGCCACGGAGGACCTGGTAGACGGAGGTCTCACTCATCGGGCGGCCTCGACGAGCTCGGCGTAGCGGGTGAGGTCGACGACCACCTCGCGCTCCTCGTGACCGCCCCGCAGGACCGCGGCGGCGGCCCGGGCGGCTGGACCGGGCGGATGGTTGCCCTTGCGCTCGCACGGCGGCAGGGTGGTGAACGCGCCGAGGACGGCTCGCTCCAGGGCGATCCTGTGCTCGGGGAGCCGGACCAGGCCGCCTCGGGCGAGCCGGTGCACCGCCACGAGCGTGCCGGACGGAGCCAGGATCTCGAGCGTCGAGCTCCCAAGCCGGTGACGGACCGTGAGCCCGGCGCCGATGAGCCCGGGTGGCACGCTGCAGCGGGCACCCCGGAAGGCGACCGTCGCGTCCGGAGCGACCGGGACGCTGACCTCGATCGTCGCCGGGTAGGCCACCGGCGGCAGGGGCAGGAGCGGCTCCGCGTCGGCCAGCGCGCCGACGCTCGAGGATCCCCGCGGTCGCGCGTCGCCGACGGTCGCGCAGAAGCGGTCGAGGCTGGCCTGGGCCTCGATCATCGTCCGGGCGCTCATCGTCCGCCACCAGCGCCCGCACAGGTAGCGGACCGATGCCTCGACGGCGCCCTTGCGGTTGCCCCGCCGGGGCGGGCAGGGCCGGATGACGACGCCGTAGTGCTTGGCCACTGGCGCGAAGCTGGCCTGGACGTCGGCCGACCCGGGCACGATGACCGTGGCCAGGCGATCGGTCCGCCAGGCCCGGGCCGTGCCACCCAGGCGACGGAGCACCCCGTCGAGCGCCTCGACGAGATGGGCCTGATCCATCGACGTGCTGATCACGCCCCGGACCCGGCTCGAGTGGGGCAGCGTGCCGAGCAGGACGTAGGCGGTGCCGCCCCACGGCGCCCGCCGCCGCTCGAACCAGTCCCACTGGATCTCGTCGCCCGGCGGGTGCGCGATCTCGATCGTCGCCCGGCCCTTGACGCCGCAGCAGCGCTCGCAGTGGGGCCGCAGCCCATGCCGACGGACGCCCCGGACGAACGACGGGTAGCTGCGCGGGTAGCCGAGCGCCGTGACCTCATCGAACAGCGCCGTCAGCCACAGGTGCGGGTCGTCGCTGAAGCGGGCTCCGAGGTAGGCGATGAAGGGTTCGATCGGGTCGGGCGCCGCCCGCCGGCGGACACCGGGCTGGCGGTCCCCGGCGACGTAGGCGCGGACCGTCTTGCGGTCGCGCCCGAGGTGGCGAGCGATGGAGCTGATCGACCAGCCTCGAGAGGCGAGTGCGTGGGCCTCCACGTCTTCTCCCTGTGTGAGCATAGGCCGGGGCTCCTCCGAGGCTGCTGGCTACGACACCTGCAGCATCGGCTGGGGCCCCGCCCCGTTCCTGGACCAGACCGTCGGAGAGGCCCAGCCCCGGCGCTCAGACCTGGGGAGTTTCGGTGATCAGCCCTGGGGAGATTCCGCTGATCGGCGACACCGGGAGGGCTACGAGTCGAAGCGACGCCGGTTCGCGGACCCGGGAGGCCTTGTCCCGTATGGCTTCCGGCGCGCCGGGCCGCAGCACCTGGTCGAGCCCGATCCCGAGAGGATGCCGACCGCGGTCCGCGCCTACGAACTCTCGGCGGCGGGCGCGCGGGACGGTGAGATTGCCGCCGAGCTTGGCATGACGCTCTGGACAGTGCGCGGCATCCTGCGCTCCGACCTGTACGTCGGGCGCCTGGCGGATGGGACACCGACCCGTTTCCCGGCGCCGGTCGATCCCGTCATCGTCGAGCACGCGCGCGCACAGCGCGCGCGGTGGGCTCGCTCGGGGCATGCCGGTCGCCGCCAGCGGACCTACCCGCTCACGAACCGCGGTCCCCTCGTCTGCGACCACTGCGGGCGGTTCCTGAAGGGTGCCTTCCCGCTCGACCGCCAGATCCAGGTCTACCGGCACCCCGAGCGCTGCGGCGGGTGGGAGAAGGCCGACACGCCGGCGGCGATCCTGGACGCACAGGTCGCTGCGCTCCTGCGCGGCGCCGCGCCGAACCACGAGTCGGCCGCCCGGATCCGCCGGGCGCTCGCCGTCCCCAGCGTCATGCCCGACCGCCTGGCAATTCACCGAGTCGACGCGCGCCTCCGCTCGGTCGCGATGGAGCTCGCCGCGCCCGAGCAGCTCCGTCCCGTCCGCCAGATCCTCGACGAGCTCCAGACGCTGAGGGCGCAGCGCGTCGGGCTTGAGGCCACGCCGATCCGCGCCGACGCTGTGCCAGCCGACGAAGCGCTCGAGTGGCTGTCGTCGCTCGGGAAGCTCTGGGATGACACGACCGAAGACGGTCGTCGCGCGCTCGCAATCGCGATCTTCAGCCGGCTGGGCGCGATCGATCGGCGCATCACCAGCGTCGAGGCAACGCCGGACGCAGAACGCCGCGGGCTCGTGCTCGCACTGCCCGCGGCGTTGAACGTAACCATGGTGGGCGATACTGGATTCGAACCAGTGACCTCACGGATGTGAACCGTGCGCTCTAACCGACTGAGCCAATCGCCCCCGAGTCACGCGGCGTTGCCGCCACGGGATTATCGGCTGCGCGGCCACCGGCCGTCAACGCCGACACGCGCACGGGCGGGCTCTCGGGGCGGGCGGGCCCAAGCCCCCGGCGTGCCCGTTGCCCACGGCGCCCGGCCAGGTTCCGATCTGC
>JAJYJR010000513.1 GCA_021789355.1 Chloroflexota bacterium
CCCCTGGTCCTTCCTGAACTCCGCCAGCAGCCAGTCGATGACCCGCTGGTCGAAATCGTCACCGCCCAGGTGCGTGTCGCCGTTGGTCGACTTGACCTCGAAGACGCCGTCGCCCAGCTCGAGGATCGAGATGTCGAACGTGCCGCCGCCCAGGTCGTAGACCGCGATCTTCTCGTCCGCCTTCTTGTCCAGGCCGTAGGCGAGCGCCGATGCGGTGGGCTCGTTGATGATCCGCTTCACGTCGAGGCCGGCGATCCGGCCCGCGTCCTTGGTCGCCTGGCGCTGCGTGTCGTCGAAATAGGCCGGGACGGTGATCACCGCCTCCGTGATCTTCTCGCCCAGGTACGCCTCGGCGTCCGCCTTCAGCTTCTGCAGGATCATCGCGCTGATCTCGGGCGGCGTGTAGCCGGTGCCGTCCGCCAGCAGCACCTTGATGCCGTCGCTCTTGGCGTCGCGCTCGACCTTGTACGGCACGAGGCCCTTGGACCGCTGGACCTCCGGGTCGTCCCAGCGCCGCCCCATGAAACGCTTGATCGAGTAGACCGTGTTGGCGGGGTTGGTGATCGCCTGGCGCTTTGCGAGCTGGCCCACGAGCCGCTCGCCGGTCCTGGTGAACGCGACGACCGACGGCACCGTCCGTCCGCCCTCGGCGCTCGGGATGACGGTCGGCTCGCCACCCTCCATCACCGCGACGACCGAGTTGGTCGTGCCGAGGTCGATTCCGATGATCTTGCCCATGGGTCAGTGCTCTCCTCCGGGCCTTTCCTGCCCGCCAGCGTTGTTGGCGACGGCCACCAGCGCGGGGCGCAGTACGCGATCCCGCAACCGGTAGCCACGCTGCAGCTCCGCGATGACGGTCCCATCGGGAGCTTCGTCGGTGTCCTGGTGCACGACGGCCTCGTGCTCGCGCGGGTCGAACGGCTTCCCGACCGACTCGATCGGGGTGAGGCCCTCCGACTCGAGCAGGGCGCGCAGCTTGCGCTCGACCAGCCACACGCCCTCGACCCACCCGGCCTGCTCGGCCGCGGCCGGCATGGCCTCCAGGGCGCGGTCGAAGTCGTCGACGACGGTCAGCAGCTTGCGGATGAGCGACTCGCTGGCCAGCCCGAGGGTGGCCTCACGCTCCTGCTCGCTGCGCCGCCGGTAGTTCTGGAAGTCGGCGGCGCTGCGCTGCCATGCGGCCCGCAGCTCGCCGGCTTCCTGCCGTGCCGCCTCGAGCTCGGCGCGGAGCGCCTCCATTTCAGGGGCGATCTCCCCCGGTGCGCGCTGCTGCGCGGCCCCCGTGTCCGGCTCCGCCGGGGCGGGAGTCCCGTAACCGTTGGTGCGGGGCGCACCGGGGACGTGGATGCGGCGCCGAGCGCCGCCGTCGTGATGTCGTTCGGTCATGCGTAGAAGTGGTCCACCAGTTCGTTCATCAGTCCGCTGACGTAGCGCACGCTGCTGATCGCGTGCGGATATGGCATGCGCGTCGGCCCGAGGACGCCGATCAGGCCGACCGCGCGCCCGGGGCGCCCGTAGGAGGCGACGACGAGGCTGACGTCCCGCATCTCCTCGACCTCGTTCTCGCTGCCGATGAAGACCTGGACGTCGCTGCGCGCGGCGACCCGGTTGACGAGCCGGCGCAGGTACTCGCGGTCCTGCAGCGCGCCGAACACCCGCCGGACCTTCTCGGATTCCGAGAACTCGGGGGCCGCCAGCACGTTCAACAGCCCCTCGCTCACCAGGTCCTCGACCGATGCCGCATCGAACTCCTGCATCACCTTGAGCGCACGCGACGCCGCCTGCTGCACGAGACGCTGCTCCGGCGTCTCGCCCGGCAGCTCCGCCACGGCCGTCTCGACCTGCAGGGTGGTCCGCCCGGCCAGCGTCTCGTTGAGCCGCCGGGCCGCGCGGTCGAGGCCGGCCTGCTCGACGTGCTCGCCGAGCTGGATGAGGCACTGCTTGACCGGCCCTTCGGCCAGGACCAGGACCAGCGCCGCGATCCGGTCCCCGCCCTCCACCAGGTCCACGCGGCGCAGGCGGGCGGTCGCGGGCTTGGCCGGCGTGGCGAGCCCGGCCTCCCGCGTGACCGCGGCGAGCGTCGCCGCCGCGAGGCGGAACCACTGTTCGGAGGTGAACTCCACCTGGCCGAACTGGTGCCGGATCATCAGCTGCTCCACCGGAGCGAGGTCCGCCGGGTCCTCGATCGACGCCACGTACAGGCGGTAGCCGGCGTCGGTCGGAGTCCGGCCGGCGCTGGTGTGGGGCTGGGAGAGGTACCCGGCGCGCTCCAGCTCGGCCATGATGTTGCGCACGGTCGCCGAGCTGACGCCCAGCCCGTAGCGCTCCACGAGCGCGTGGCTGCCGACGGGCGTCGCCGTCACGACGTATTCCTCGATGATGGTCCGCAGGATCGCCTGCGCTCGTGCGTCGAGCGGTCCGGGTTCGCGGTCCTTTCGGCGCGCCACCGCGTGTCCCTCGTCATGCGGCCGGTGTGACGGCCCGGCCTTCATCGGTTAGCACTCTACAGTCCAGAGTGCTAACGCGGGCGATGGTACCAAGCGCGGGCGGCGGGTGTCAATGGCGACCAGGGCGCCCGTGAGCGGTCGGGGCGCGTGGGCGGCGGATCGCCTGCGAGGCGGGAGTTTGTCCGGGCTCACCGTGTGCCAGATCAGGCGATGCGCGCGAAGACCTCGTTGGAGAGCAGCCGGCCGCGCGGCGAGAGCCGGACCCGCCCCTCCCCGGTGTCGTCGATCAGGCCGTGGCCGCGCGCCCAGTCCAACGCCTCCGCGACCGCGGGCCGCGCGGCGACGTCCGGGCCGATCCCCTCGCGGAGCCTGAGGCCCAGGATCGCCTCCTCGGCCGCGAACGTCGCGGGGTCGAGCCTCTCCTCGCCGCCCGGGGGCAGGCGCGGCGGGGCGGCGCCGAGCGGCCCCGCCGCGCCGAGCGGGGCGGCTGCCGGCAGCAGCGCGGCCAGGTATCGGCCCAGCAGGGCGGCGTTCCAACGGCGCCGCGAGCGCCCATCGAACGCGTGCGCGCCCGGGCCGAGCGCCTCGTACGACTCGTGCCGCCAGTACGCCAGGTTGTGCCGGCTCTGGTGCCCCGGGCGAGCCCAGTTCGACAGCTCGTACCAGCGCAGGCCGTGCTGCTCGAACAGCTCGTCCGCGAGCAGGTACAGGTCCGCGGCCCGATCGTCGTCCTGCTCGGCCCGCGCCCGCGAGCGCCACGCCCGCGCACCGGGACGGGTGGGCTGGTGGTCCCCCAGCGGGCCGGTGAGCCCCTCGGCGTCGGGGTCGTCGGGGGTCAACGCGTAAGCCGACACGTGGTCGACGCCGGCGTCAAGCAGCGCCCCGAGCGTGCGCCGCCATGTCACCTCCGTCTGGCCCGGCACGTCGTACAGGACATCGACGCTGATCGAGACGATCCCCGCCCGGCGCGCCTCGGCCACGGCGGCCAGGACGTCCCCCGGGGCATGCCGCCGGCCCAGCCGCCGCAGCTCCGACGGTTCCATGCTCTGGGCCCCGAGGCTCAGCCGCGTGACGCCCGCCCCGACGAACGCGGCCAGGTCCCCGCGCTCCTCGGGGCCCGGATTGGCCTCGATGGTCACCTCGGCGCCATCCTCGATCCCGAACCGACGCCGCACGTGGTCGAGCAGCCGCGCGACCGCCACGGAGGGGAGCAGGGACGGCGTTCCGCCGCCGAAGTAGACGCTGCGCAGCGGCGGCCTCCCGCCGCCGGACGCATCCCACGAATCGGCGCGCAGATCGAGCTCGGCGGCGAGCGCGGCGAGGTAGTCGTCGACGCGAGACGCGGGACCGCGCGCCGATCGCCCCGCGTACACCACGAAGTCGCAGTACGGGCAGAGGGAGACGCAGAAGGGGACGTGCACGTACAGCGCCACCGGCGGACGCCGAGGACGGTCACCACCGTGGTCACCGGGCGTCTGCGGGAGCGCGCGAGCGGGACGGCCCAGGCGGTCGATATCGGGCACGCGTCGATTCTGCAGGCGGCAGGCGAATCCGGCCGGCGACGCTCAGGCGAGCCGGCGCGGCACGATGGGCGGCAGGGCGCCTTCGACATCGAGCGCGGCGAAACGGATCACCGCGTGGGCCATCAGCGGCGCCGCGACCCCGCCGGTCGCGATCGCGAGCACCCCGGTGAGCGCGCCGAGCGCCAGGGCCTCCGCGAGCAGGCCGAGCGTCATGGCGTACCGCCCGAGGCGGGTCTCGATCCCGTAGACGAGCAGCTGGACCAGGAAGGCGATCCAGACGGGCAGCCCGGCCAGCAGCAGGAGCCCCAGGAGCACGCCGCGGAACGTCAGCTCGTCGACGATCGCCGTCGCGACAGCATCGAAGACGCGGTGGGGCACCCCGCCCCGCGCGTTCAGGCGGGGAGGCCAGACGGGTTCGCGGAGGTACGCGAGCCCGAGCACCGCGCCGATGCCCACCGCGGACCCCAGGACCGTCCAGATGATCGTCGCCGAGGAGAAGATCGTGGGCGCCCCGAGGCCAACGGCCGAGCGACCCGCCGGCAGCAGCAGCGCGACCCCAGCCGTGAGCACGATCGCCAGCCCCGGCCAGCCCGCCCGGACCGCGAGGTCGCCGATCCACCCTCCGGATGGCTCCTCGTCGTAGGCGGATCGCTCCACGTCGTACTCGGCCCCCGAGAACCGGGGCGCGTCCAGCCGGAGCAGGAGCAGGAGGCCGGACAGCGCGATCGCCATCAACGTCCGCAGCTCGTCGACCGGCACGGGCATGGATCGCCTCCGAGTCCGCTGGCTCCCGACCCCTCAGGATCCTTCGTCGGTCCGCAGGATCGCGAGGAACGCCTCCTGCGG
>JAJYJR010000514.1 GCA_021789355.1 Chloroflexota bacterium
GGTGCTGGTAAAGGTCAGCGTCGTACCGGAGCCGGACGCGACGAACGAGTACCCCTCCTGGGTCCACACCATGTTGGAGTGCAGGTTGTTCCAAGAAGCGGTGTCGATGCTGTAGTCCTCCGACGGCGCACCCCCTGCGCTAACGGTCAGGGTCTTGATGGCTGGGCTGTCACAATTCGACAGCGTGCCGCAGTACGAGTTCGGGTCGGGGTTGGCAGACAGGTAGAACTGCACGACGTAGGTGTACCCGAAGGTCGTGGCGAAGGTCTGGCTGATGGCCCCCGGCGCATCACCGTTCATGTCCAAGCTGTACCCGTCGCCATCCTCGGACGGCCAGTAGTTGTAGATCCAGTCGATGTTCCCGGCCGTGACGGTCCAGCCCGGGATGGCCGTGGCGCTGGCCGATCCCGCATAGAGACGGTTGTAAATGCCGCCGGTATACGTGTTGCTAGTGTTGTTGAACCCGCCGTTGGTGATGCTGGCGGCCGCCAGCGCGGAGCCGGCCAGTGCGATCGACGCGACCACCGCGAGCGCCGCGCCAACCATGGATCGTCTCTTCACGAGTGCTGCCTCCCTGCCCTGCATGGACGCGTGCAGCGCGAGCGCGCGGGGTCGGTCTCGCCAGTGGCTCGACGCGGTCCAGGCGGCCGGAGTCTGCGGACCGCGCGTCATCACCCCCCGTCGGAGCATCCATTGTAAGCAGACCGGCAAGGCGTAATGGCATTGATTCCGCGGCACCCGGTGTACGGCTGCACCAGATTCCGTCGGGCCACCGGCACGCCCGCCACCACCGGGGCGAACACTAGGCCGGCATGGCCATCCTCGCGACCCGGCCGCACTGGGCCAACGACGGCTCGTGCCGAAACGGCAGCCCCGCCGCTGGCTCTGATCTGTGCGGCGGGGAGCCTCAGCTCGGGCCGGCCCAGAAGGTGGTCCTTGCGGTTCGCCCCCGGAGACCTCTCGTCCTACGTAACTGAACCTCAGAGCCCACCGATCGCTTCAGCGGTGTCGAAGGCAGTCACTGGGAACTGGCGTGCGGTGCAGCTGGGGCTGGCGGCAGTTGTTGCCGGCCGCGCTATTTGGTGATGGTCCGGCAGGATTGCGTGGCGATGGTTCGGCGACGGTCGATGGTGACGGGCCGCGCCTGAACTCAGAGCGCGCCCGGACGTCGAGGGCGGCGCTCGTCCCGACCGGTGTCGACGCCCAGCCCAGGCCATCCGGTTACCCGCATCGTGGCCGGAGGGTGCCGCCCGGCTGAGCACGACGGGGGCTCGGCGATCGGCGCCTGGCACGCGCGTGTTGGTGCCGAGGACCCTCCCGCCGGTGATGGCGGCCAGCCACCGCCAGGGCGTCGCTCCAGGCGCGCCGTGGCGTCGAGCGGCTGTCCACGCCGCCCCAAGGGCGAAGGCGGCCCGGCGCTCGGGCTCGATCGGGATGTCGACCGCGAGGGACAGATGGCCACCGAGGGCGACGCTCAGGGCCAGCAGGCGGTGCGCGAGCTCTGGGGCGTGTCCCCGGTAGCGCCTGCGGACGGCGCGCACCGTCCGGGCCGGAACGCCGGTCGCGGCCGCGATCTCACGCACCGTCGTCCCCTGGATGCCGGCCGCGATGATCCGCCCGACCGTGTCGATCCCATCAGGGCGGCGATGCAGGATGCCCTCGGGCAGTGCGCCGCCTGTCCGCCCGCACCGCCGACAGTGCCGCCGCGGGACCCGCACCAAGCTGCGCTCCGGTCCCTGCCGGAGCCATCGTCGGTAGCTGCCCCACCCGATCAGTCGGCTGCCGCACGCCCCGCAGCTCCGTCCCCGCGACCCGGCCATCTCCTCCATATCCGCGGCAAGATGACCCCGGCGACGTCGATGTACCAGCCTGTCTCCGGTGCCACCTCGACGCCCTCTTCATTCAGTGTGGCCATCACCGGCGCGTTCATGCCCATACATGCCGCCAACACCGGGCGAGAACCGGCCTCGACCCTCGGCGACCGCCGGCGCCTTCGGCTACGCTACCCCGCCATCTGCGAGTCCTGCGGGACCGCCCTCGCCAGAGGGGCCGACGCCTGGTACGGGAAGTCGACCTGGACGGTCTGGTGCCTCGACTGCGGTTCCGCAACGCCGCACGTCAGCGGCGAGGCTCCGGACCCCGGGATCGCCGGTGCCTCGGCCCGCCGGGAGTACGAGCGGCGGCACGCGAACCGCGAGACCCGCGTCAAGGGGCGGCTCGGCGAGCGGCTGGGCGGCGTTCGTGCTCGCGCTCACCGACGATCCGCAGTCGACCCGGGCCTGGGCGCGCGGTGCGCGCGGGGAGGAAGAGCTGGCGGCCGCCCTCGCCGAGGTTCCGGGGGTGCGCGTGCTGCATGATCGGCGGGTGCCGGGCACCCGCGGCAACCTCGATCATCTGGTGCTCGCGCCGGCCGGCGTGTTCGTGGTGGATGCCAAGCGCTACCAGGGAACGATCCGGATCCGCGCCCGGGGCGGGTGGTTCCGCACCGACCTGCGCCTCTACGTGGGTCACCGGGACTGCTCGGGGCTTGCCGAGGACATGGGCTGGCAGGTCGAGGCGGTCGAGGAGGCCCTCCGGGCCGCCGGCGTCGACCCACGGGCCCCGATCACGCCCGTCCTCTGCTTCGTCGATGGCGAATGGCCGCTGCTGCGGCCGCCGAAAGTCTTCCGGGGCGTGCGGCTGGAGGGGACGCGCTCGATTTGTGGGCTCATGACCGGCACCTAGGTACTCGATGAGGCCACCATCGAACGGCTGACCCGCGTCCTGGTGACCGCGCTCCCGCCGAAGTAGGAGCCCGCGCGCCGGCATCGCGCGCCGTCCGTGCCGGACAACCTGACACGCTCCCCGGCTTGCTCGTGCGTGACGGGACGCACGCCGGTGAGGGGCAGGCCGGCCGAGGGCGAGGTCACGAGTTCGCTGAAGCGTGCCGGGAGCGTGGGCCCGCGCTTCCCCACGAGGGTCGGGCCGGAGGAAACGAGGGTCTTGACGCGAGCGGCGCCTCGCCCACCGTCGTGCAGCGCCGACCCAGGGTTGGGACGGCGACGACGCGAGGAGTGCACCCGTGAGCGGCCACTGCATCAGCACGGACTGTTACGACGAGGCCGACGACACCCTGACCCTCTGGATCACCGACGGGGATGACCTGGGGATCTGTGGCATCGACGGGGACGACGACGTCGCGTGGATGCATGCGCGCGCCGACAAGCTGCGCGTCCGGCGGGTCACGCTCAAGCCGGTCGCCGAGGAGGTCGAGGCGGACGTCCAGTCGACCGACGAGGACGACGTCGACGCGGATGAGCCCGACTGACCGGCACGAAGCCCTATGTGACCGCACACACAGCCAGGATGACTCCCCCCTTGACGACAGAGGCGTCCCGCCGAACCTGAGTTGTCGCCCGGACGGGCGGCTCCATCGCCGGGGCGGCGAACCGACACCAAGGAAGGAAGATGGCCATGGCGCTCATCGCGATCGAACGGGACAGGGACCGGATCCGCTGGACGGAGGACGGCACGACCGTCCAGGACGCACCGTCCCTCGGGTCACTGGCCGAGCGGCTGCCTGGGCCCACGGTGGTCCTCTGCCAGCCCTCGTTCTTCGATGCCGATCCCATCCTGCGCCGCTGGCTCGAGCGCGACCTGGCGGGGCAGGGCCATACCCTGGTCGTGCTCACCGCGCGCGCCCGGTCGGTGCTGGGTGATGCCCCGGGCGCCGCCACGCTCGGTCCGGACGTCCGGGGGCTGCACGCGAGCGCCACGGCCGGTTCGGCCCGGCTCGATCACGAGACCGGCGCGGGACGCGACTGGTACGCCGTGCGGGACGCGCTCGACGCGGCCCATGCCATGGCGGTGGCGACCCGATGGCACCCCGCGCTGGACGCCGCCCTCGCCGCCCTCGGTCCCTACGCGGCGCTCGAGGTCGACGCTCGGCTCGCGCTCGGCGACGGCGAGGCGTACCGCGTCGACCTGCTCCTCGCGGTCGCGCTGGCGGCGACCGTGGCGACCAACCGCGACGACTTCGAGCGCTTCCTCGGTCTCAGCGCCCGACACGCCCCCGGCTCGATGAGCCGCGCGGTACGCGGCTGGTACGCGGCTCGGAATACGGGCCCCGACGGCTTCGTGCGCGAGTCCGCCCTGACGTGGTCCGCCTACCGGCGCGCCCTGCGCTGGGCGTACCACCGGATCACGAGCGCGCGACGGAACCCGGAGGCTGGCCCGGCGCGGCCCGCTTCCTCCTCAATCGTCGTCCCGAGCCAGGAACGCCACGACGCGGCCGCGTGACGACGCTCCCCACGGACAGCCAACTCGACGAAGGAGGGCCCAGCCCATGACCGTTACCTGGCGGATCGACCTGCGGATCCATGACGCGCGGCCCGAGCGCGTCGATGCCATCCTCGTTGCGCTCGGCGACGAGTGGGAGGGACTCGACCTCAACGCCGTCGGGTATCCGGCCGACGGGCCCACCACGCTCATCACGTGGGGCGTCGATCAACTCGTCTGCTCGGCCTCCTTCGAGGCGTTCGCGGCCGACCTGGCCGCGGTGGTCTGGGAGGCCAACGCGGCCTACACCCACGTCGAGGCGGACGGCACCTGTCTCGACTTCCCGGGCCGCGCCACCTGGCGTTCGGAGGCCGGTCCCGGCGCGACGGAGGCTGACGCGTCGGTCTGCGCCCCGCCGGTTCGAGCCGCAGATCGGCCCGCCGACGCTGACGAAGAGCATTCAGGGGCTGCTCACGCGGCGATCGTCATCTGCCGCTCCATGGGCGACGGGGACGCCACGGCCTACGGTCCGTTCGCCGGCGAGACC
>JAJYJR010000515.1 GCA_021789355.1 Chloroflexota bacterium
GCGTCGTGATGGGAGCCTTCAGGAAGACCTTGGTCCTGCGCAAGGATTCCCAGGCCTCCGGTTCGATGCCGGCGGTGTTGCCCGCCGCGTAGACCGCCTCGCCAATCCGGATCGTCGTCACGTCCAGATCGGCGCCGCCGGCCATGATGATGCGAAGAGTGGCCTCCATGATCTCCGGGCCGATACCGTCGCCGTACGCGACCGTGATCGGGACCGCCCCATTACTGCCAGTGCTCATGTAATGCTCCTTATTGACGTCGTATCCGGGCGAGGGTGATTCCGGTCATGGCAGCGCCGGCAGAGGGACGAAGTTCGGGATGCCGTCGAACTCCTCCAGCTTGGCCAGCCGCGACCACCGCAGCCCACCGGGCAGCCTGACCAGGAGCTCCCAGATCGCCTCGTCGGTCACGTGAACGTCGTCGCGGCGGGCCAAGAAGCGCAGGCGGAGAACACCGTCCTCGTTGTCGCCTTCCGGCTCTCCTTCGTCGCGGTGCACTTCCATCACAGTGGCCAGGCGGAGGTGCGTAGCGGTCGCAGCACAGCGAGCCATGTCGATCACCTGCTGCCCACCAGAGGGGCAGTCCGCCCACAGGTCGACCCCTACCACCCGCTGACGCCGCCATCCTGGCCGCGCCGGAGTGCAACACTGGCTGCTCGACATCCCTACATCGCTCATCATACGCACCACATTATACGAATTGTAGTTCGTATACAAGTGCACGAATCGGGCGTAAGCCTGGCAACCCCGGAGGTCCACCGAGGGGCCGGCCCCAGGGCAGGAACGCCCGGCCCGCACGCTGGGGTGCGAGCGCTTGGTGACCGCGCCGGACCTACCGGCAAGGCAGTTGCTCAACCGAACGTCCCAGGATTCATGTTTCGGCGGGCCTCGGCGACGAAATAGAGCAATCCGGTGACTGCCGCAAGATCAGCTGCCGAGGCGAGCCGGCAGCGCTGCGAGCCGCATCCTCGATGCTGGCGCGGCCTTGATGGCGGAGCACGCGACCCGGCAGGCGGGATCTCGACGAGATCAGAGGCGGCACGCGCTCGTGGAGTGCCCGTCGAGCGGCATGCGACCTGGTCAGTGTCACAGACCCGAGGAGCGGTCCGCCTCTCCGGGGATGGGGCCAAACCCAGGGGAGACGATGGTGGCCTCGGCCGCTGCGACCTCAGGTCGTATGGCTCCGAGGATCTCGGTCCGGCCTAGGTCGACGTCCCCCACGCGACGAGAGCTGGAATGGCTGCGGCGGTTGCGTTGTGCTTGCCTCCGAGCCCGACTCCGATCACCGCGAGACCCACCTCCCGATTTGACATACGTATTCTTGTTCATGATATCTTCTTCGTATGCAGATGGCTCAGGATCCGAATAGGCGAAGCCGCGAAGTCACCGCCGGTGTGGCGAGGGCCCCGGCCCGGGCGATGCTGCGAGCGGTCGGGTTCGAGGACGGCGACTTCGACAAGCCTCAGATCGGGGTCGCTGCCGCTGCGAACGACGTCACGCCGTGCAACATGGGGTTGTCGCGGCTGGCTTCGGCCGCGCGGCGCGGAGCCGTCGACGCAGGCGCCGTTGCGCTCGGGTTCGCGACTATCGCAGTGTCCGACGGCATCGCGATGGGACATAGCGGGATGCGGGCTTCCCTGCCGAGCCGGGACCTCATTGCCGACTCGGTCGAGTGCATGGCCGTCGCGGAGCGCTTCGACGCGCTCGTCACGATTGCCGGCTGCGACAAGAGCCTCCCGGCGATGCTGATGGCGGCAGCCCGGCTAGACATCCCCACGGTCTTCGTCTACGGCGGCAGCAGCATGCCCGGTTTGCACCGAGGCCGCCCCGTGACCGTGCAAGACGTCTTCGAAGGGGTCGGAGCGGTGAGTGCCGGGCACATGTCAGTCGAAGAGCTCGAGGAGATCGAGCGCGTGGCCTGCCCGGGAGAGGGGTCGTGCGCAGGCATGTACACGGCGAACACCGTGGCCGCCGAGGCTGAGGCGCTCGGGATGGCCCTGCCGGGGTCTGCGACGCCGCCGGCGGGCGGCTCCCGCCGTGAGGACATCGCCTATCGAAGCGGCGCAGCGGCAGTGCACCTCCTCGAGGCGGGCCTGCGCCCGCGTCATATCCTCACCCGGGAGGCGTTCGAAAACGCGATCACGGTCGTTATGGCCCTCGGCGGCTCCACCAACGCAGTGCTCCACCTGATGGCCATCGCGCACGAAGCGGAAGTGGCTCTCTCACTCGATGACTTCGATCGGATCGGCCGGCGGGTCCCCCACTTCGCGGATCTCCGGCCCGGAGGCCAGTACGTGATGGCAGATCTCGACCGGGTGGGGGGCATGCCGATTGTGCTGAAGGCGCTACTCGACGCTGGCCTACTTCACGGCGAATGCCTGACCGTGACCGGGGCGACCCTCGCGGAGAACCTCACTGCTCTCGATGTCCCAAGTCCGGACGGCTCGGTGGTTCGCCCTATCGATCACCCCTTGCACGAAGAGGGCGGGCTCGCGATCCTGTACGGCTCGCTCGCTCCCGATGGGGCTGTGGTGAAGGTCGCCGGATTGAAGGTCCGTCGCTTTACCGGCACGGCCCGGGTGTTCGAGGGTGAGGAGCCGGCCATGGCCTATGTCCGCTCGGGCACGCTGCGCCCGGGCGACGTCCTCATCATCCGTGGCGAGGGCCCCCGCGGCGGCCCTGGAATGCCCGAGATGTTGGCCGTGACAGCGGCGGTCAACGGGAGTAGCCACGGTCACGACGTCGCCTTGATCACCGACGGCCGCTTCTCCGGTGCCACGACCGGGCTGTCCATCGGTCACGTCTCTCCCGAATCCGCGGTCGGCGGGCCAATCGGACTCGTCGCCGATGGCGACCAGATCCTCATCGACATCGAGGAACGGCGCCTCGACCTCCTGGTGGCCTCAGGCGAGATCGACCGGCGGCGGCGGCTCTGGAACGCGCCGCCTCTTCCCGGCGGGAACGGCTTCTTGGCGAAATACGCACGTCAGGTCGGTAGCGCCTCACACGGTGCCTTGGTGGGTCACGACCACACCATTCACCCCCACCAGCCGGTCGACGCGTAGTTGTTCACGGGAAGGGCTTGGCTTGGATGCGACGGCTCGAGCCGTCGCCGACGCCGCTCGGCGCACCGCGACGAGCGGGGCGCCACTCGGCCCCCCGAAATCAGCCGGAAGCGTCCCCTCCATGCGGGCGTGCCGCGGCTCTTCGGCGACTCCGGCAGTCACCCGGTCTTGCCGACTTCGGCCGCGGTCCCGGTGACGACGACCACCAGCCCCGGTCGGCCTCGCCGGGGGCCCGCCGTGCTTGTGCTAAAAAGCACCGTCTTTCGCGGGCGTCGATCGTCTACTTCTCGGACGCATCAGTGGTCGTGATCGCAGCGGTCGGGGGTAACGGGCTGGTGCGCGGCGCGGCGCAGGCGGTCTTGGACCGCAAGCCCGAGCCCTTCGACGGGGGGTAACGCCACCACGAGCACGTCAAGTGCCTCGGCATCCGCCTGCCTCATGAAGTGGTAAAGAGAGCGCGCGAATCCGGCCATGTCGCCACCTGCATCCCAGGTCGCCGCCGCCCCCGGCACGTTTGTTCTCCCCAAGGACAGCACGCCCACCCGTTTGCCCAGCGACACGAGCTTGGATGCTCGTGGAGCAGCCTCGTCGGCGGAACACAGCTCGAGCGGGGTCGCGGGGGCGTAGTGGGAAGCCAACATGCCCGGTGCGCGTACCACCCCGGCCGCGGCGGTGCTCACCTGACGCCCGATAACAGATTCGATGGCTTCGGGAGCCACGCCGCCGGGTCGCAGGATCACCACCTCGTCCGCTTCGAACGCCACGATGGTCGACTCGACACCCACGTCGCACGGACCGCCGTCCACGACCAGCCCGACCGAACCAGCCAGCCCGTCGCACACATGGCGCGACGTCGTGGGGCTCACGTGCCCGAAGCGATTGGCCGATGGGGCGGCAAGCCCCCCACCGAAGTCTTGGAGGATCCTCTGCATCACCGGATGAGAGGGAATCCGCAGGGCCACGGTGTCCTGCCCTCCGGTGACCGCGTCAAGGACTGACGGGTGCCGGTCCAGCACCATCGTGAGGGGACCGGGCCAGAACGCCTCGGCCAGGCGGGATGCCTGGTCGGGGATGTGTCGTGCCCAGTCGGCGAGGTTTGCTCCCCTTCCCAGGTGGACGATCAACGGATGGTCGCCGGGGCGGCCCTTGGCCGCGAACACACGCAAAACGGCCTCACGGTTGGACGCGTCTGCGGCAAGACCGTAGACCGTCTCGGTGGGCACCGCCACCACCTCGCCGGCCCGCAGCATGGCGACCGCGAGACTTATCGACCGGTCGCTGCCGTCGACCACCCGGGTTCCATCGCCGCAGCGGACGATCGAAGGGCGCGTTCCACTCCGCTCCCCATTCTCACCTGGGTCCACGCGAGCATCGTCACTATGCGCCGGCCGAGCACCCGTCATGGGCGAGCGCACCCCACCGCCACGTCGCTCAGGGCCCAGCGGTCGGTCAGGGGCTCGTTGAAGTGCAGCAACGCCGCCTGCTTGCCGGGTAGGGCCCGCACTTGGTTCAGGTGGCAATTACGCGCCGGCGGGAAGCACCTTCGATACTCGGCCAGCGTGATCCCGGGGATGGGGCGGAGTACGAGGCGGACGAGCGAATTGTGGATCACGACCCGAATACGGATGCGGTTCCCCCGTGGCTCAGAAGGAACAGATCGGCCATAATCAACCTCTTGGTCGTCACCGGTAATGACCACAGGCGGGTCCGTCCGGCTGTCCTCTGGCAGATCGG
>JAJYJR010000516.1 GCA_021789355.1 Chloroflexota bacterium
CAGGTCGAGCAACCCCGGCAGGAGGCGGGTGCCGGGTCCGCCGAGGGCGCCGGCGGGGACCGCCTCGGACGCCTCGAGCGGGCGGATCGCCGCGATGCGGCCCTCGGCGACGGTCACGAGGCAGCGGCCGCGGTCCTCGGGCGCGTAGAGGTGGCCGGAGAGCTGCATCATCGGGTCAGCGTCACCTTGGTGAGGTGGCGCGGCGCCTCGGGGTCCCGGCCCCGGGCCCGCGCGAGGTGGTAGGCGAAGAGCTGCGCCGGGATGATCGCGACCAGCGGCGCGAGCCACTCGGGCACGCCGCCGGGGAGGGCCACCCCGTCGCCCAGGGCGAGCGTGTCCGGGTCGTCGGAGAGGATGAGCAGCCGCGCGCGGGCGTCGCGCAGGCGCGCCAGCAGCTCGGTCATCCCGGCCCGGGCGGGCCCCGCGGTGGCGACGGCCAGCACGGGGTACCCGGGCTCGAGGAGCGCGATGGGGCCGTGCTGGAAGTCGGCCGCGGAATAGGGGTCGGCCAGCACCCCCGCGAGCTCCTTGAGCTTCAACGCCCATTCGCGCGCGGTGGCGTACTGGAAGCCGCGGGCGAGGACCACGGCGCGGTCCTCCGCCGCGTAGGTGCCGGCGAGCCGTGCCGCCTCGGCCTCGGTGCCGACGGCCGCGCGCAGCGCGGCGGGGAGGGCCGCCAGCTCGCGCCGGGAGCGGGTGTCCCCGGCCAGCGCCCCCGAGAGCAGCGCGATCACCGCGATCTCGGCGAGGTACGTCTTGGTGGCGGCGACGGCGCGCTCGGGGCCGGCCTCCAGCGCGACCACGTGCTCGGCGGCCGCGGCCAGCTCGGAGGCGGGCTCGTTGGTGAGGGCCACGGTCAGGGCCCCCTGGCGGCGCGCATCGGTGAGGACGGCCACCACGTCGGGCGAGCGGCCCGACTGCGAGATCCCGAGCACCAGCGCGTGGTGGAGCCGCGGCGCGCTGCCGTAGAGCGAGGCGAGGGACGGCGCGGCGAGGGCCACCGGGAGCCCGTTGCGCGCCCCCAGGATGTACTGCGCGTAGATCGCGGCGTGGTCCGAGGTGCCGCGGGCCGCGATCACCACCAGCTCCACGTCGCGCGCGCGCACCGCCCGGGCGACCGCGTCGATGGCGGGCCCGGCCCGGTCCAGCAGCCGCTCGACGGTGGCGGGCCCCTCCCCCAGCTCGCTGCGGGTGGTCATGCGGGCACCTCCAGGCTCACCGGCACCCGGCCCCTGAACGGGATCCGGCCGAGCAGCCCGTCGGCAAGCGCCTCCACCCGGGGCGGCTGGATCCCGTACGTGGCAGCGCAGGTCGGCGCCTCGACGGTGAGGAAGGCGCACCTCACAGGTCGCCGGCGTGGGCGGGGCCAAGAGTCCTCGTCGATGATCCCTCTCTGATCATGGCACGCCCGGCTCGAGCTTCACGGGCACGCCGGCCTCGATCGACCGATACGCCGCATCCACGATCTCCACGGCACGCAGCCCGTCGAGGCCGGTCACGGCCGGTGTGCGCCGATCGCGCACGGCGGCGACGAACTCCTGGTGCAGGCCGCGGTCTTCGTCCGGACCCCAGGAGGACCACGAGATGTTACCGCGATCTCTCGCACGTCGGAGACGTACGATGAGGACGCAGTCCCTTCAACCAGCGTGCGTCCCATGATCACGAGGTCAGCGATGCCGCACCGACGAACACCTCACCCTTCAGAGCGGGTCGCGGGCCGCCTTGTCTTGGAGGATCGGATCCTCCCAGGGCGTGTGCAGATCGAGAATGGCGGGATCGTCGGGGTCGAGCCAGACGGGGCCGAAGCCGATGGTCCCTACGTGTGTCCCGGCTTCGTGGACGTGCACGTCCACGGCTGGGGCGGGTACGACGCGATGGACGGCCCCGGGGCCCTCTCCGGCATGGCCCGGGCGCTCATCCGGCACGGGGTCACCGGCTTCTTGCCGACCGCGGTGACAGCCTCGTTCGACACCCTGAGCGCTTTCGCGGCGACCGTCCGGGACTGGATCCCGCGGGCACCTGGCGATGGAGCCGAGCCACTCGGGTTCAACCTCGAGGGGCCGTACATCAGCCCGGAGAAGACGGGCGCACAGAACCCGGCCTTCATCCAAGTGCCCGCCGGGGCAGATCGTCGCCGCCTGGAGAACCTGCTCGACGGGCTCCGGTTCATCACGATGGCCCCCGAGATCCCCGGTGCACTCGACCTCATCCGCTGGCTCGCCGTGCACGGCGTGGTGGTCTCGCTCGGCCACTCGAACGCGAATTACGCGATCGCAGCGGCCGGCTACGCCGCCGGCGCCCGCAGCACGACCCATATCTTCAACGCGATGAGCGGCGTCCATCAGCACGAACCGGGGCTGGCTGTGGCCGCACTGGCGGACGATGGGGCCTTTGTCGAAATGATCGCCGACGGCCATCATGTCGATCGCAGCGTGTGGCCCCTCATCTGGCGGGCCAAGCGGCCGGATCGGTTGGTCCTCGTCAGCGACGCGATCTCGATGGCAGGCGCCAGCCAGGGGCGATTCTCGCTTGGCGGCCTAGAGGTCGAGATCGTTGGCGACGAGTGCCGCCTGCAGTCGGATGGCCGTCTGGCCGGTAGTGTGATCGCGATCGACACGGCCGTTCGGAACATGGTCCAAGCGGGGCTCTCGCTGCCTCGCGCTGTGGCGGCCGCGACCCAGAACCCGCTGGCCCTGCTCGGCGTCACCGACCGCGGGCGCCTTGCCCCGGGTCAGCGGGCGGACCTGGTCGAGCTGGATGCCGATTTCCACGTCCAGCGCGTCATGCGGGCGGGCCGGTGGTACGAGGGTCCGACGACGTGAGCACGGCCGCCACGTACGGGAAGCAGCCGCCGCAAATGGCGGCCCTTGCGGAGGCGCTGTTGGGCCGGATCCCGTTCCGCGGCCGCCTGCCCTTGAGGCCAAGATGATGGGCCAGCGTGGCCGGCAGCAGGACCCTCATCGGCCACCAGGCGGTCGTCGTCGGAGGTCGTGTCGAGGCGGTCGAGGCTGTGCGATGATCGTCTCCGTCAGGTGCTCCGCTGCGACGGGGTGGACGGGTTGCTCAAACGGCATCATCCCTGCCCAGGGGCCTGATTCCTCGTTTCTGCAGCCAGTCAGCCCGTGCCGATAGGTTGATCCGGGCTTGGTGCACCTAGCAGTGCGGGAGGAGGGCGCGGAGACGCGATGACCACCCTGTCGATCCTGCCGCCGGAGCATGCGCGCTGGGACTGCGCCGCGCTTGGGGAGGTCATGCTGCGCCTGGATCCCGGCGCCCTGCCGGTCGCCCGGGCGCGCTCGTTCCGCGCGTGGGAGGGAGGCGGAGAGTACAACGTCGTCCGGGGGCTCTCGCGCGTCTTCGGTCTGCGGACGACCATCGTCACCGCGCTCGTGGACAACGCCGTCGGCCGCCTGCTCGAGGACCTGATGCTCGCTGGCGGGGTCGACCTGTCGCACCTGCGCTGGCTCCCGTTCGACGGGACCGGCCGGGAAGCACGCAACGCCCTCAACTTCACCGAGCGCGGGTTCGGCGTGCGGGCCCCTCTCGGGTGCTCCGACCGCGCGCACTCCGCGGCCGCACGGATGGCACCCGGGGACATCGACTGGGATGCACTGTTCGGCACCGAGCGTGTCCGGTGGTTCCACACCGGTGGGATCTTCGCGGCGCTGTCGGAGTCGACCGCGGCGCTCTCGGCTCAGGCGATGGCGGCGGCGCGGCGACACGGGACGATCGTCTCGTACGACCTCAACTACCGTCCGTCGCTCTGGCAGGCGAGCGGGGGACCGCGCCGCGCCAGGGAGGTGAACCGCGAGCTCGTCTCGGAGGTGGACGTCCTACTCGGCAACGAGGAGGACTTCATCGCCGCCCTCGGCTTCGAGGTCGAGGGGGTAGACGAGCAGCTCTCCGCCATCGATCCGGCGGGCTACGGCCCCATGGTCGAGCGCGTCGTCCGTGCCTTTCCTAACCTGCGTCTCGTTGCGACCACGCTCCGCACCGCGCACACTGCGACCCGAAACGACTGGGGAGCACTGCTGTGGGCGGACGGCGAACTCTTCGAGGCCAGGCCCCGGCAGAACCTCGAGATCTTCGACCGCGTGGGCGGCGGCGATTCGTTCGTCTCCGGGATGGCGTTCGCGCTGCTCGCCGGGATGGGACCCGCCGACGCGGTCGAGTGGGGCGCGGCCCATGGCGCGCTGGCCATGACGACCCCGGGCGACACGAGCATGGTGACCGTGGACGAGGTGGAACGGGTCGCGCGGGGCGGCACCGGCCGCGTGCGCCGCTGAGGCGTCCCGGCAGCGGCGGCCGCGGGAAGCCGGGCCTCAGGGAGCGCTGCCGTCCGCGTCTTCGGCGGCCAGCGCCTTGCGCATGATCGCCAGCGACGGGTCCGGCCCCTTGAACCCCACCAGGTACTCGAGCCGGATCGGCGCAAAGCTCTCGTAGAAGACGACGTCCTCGTCGCCCAGCTGGCGGAACGCGTGGACGCAGTCGGAGGGGATCACCAAGAGCGACCCCGGCCCGACCTCGGCCTCCTCGTCGCCGACCTTGGCCCACAGTCGCCCGCGCTCGACCAGCATGATCTGCTCGGCCGGGTGGTGATGCTCCGGCACCACTACGCCATCGTGGTAGACGATGCGGGTCATCATCACCTTCTCGCCGGAGACGGTCTTGCGACGGACGCCCGGGATGTACTCGACGGTCGGGAACTCGTCCCAGGTGGTGATCTGTCCCATCGGCTCTCCTATCGGGCCTCGAGGCCCCGCAGGATCTTCTCCGGCGTGACCGGGAGATCGTCGA
>JAJYJR010000517.1 GCA_021789355.1 Chloroflexota bacterium
ACTGTCCCACCGCCCGCGACATGAGCGAGCGCAGCAGCCGTCGATCTATTCTCGGCCGCCCGACTGACCCTCGGACCCTGCCGGATCGCTCGGCCTGGGCGGTCCAGAGGGTCCGGTTGGGCATACCGTGCCGCCGGGATGAGACTCAGCCCACACAGCTGTGGGGGATCCACGGGAATGGCACGCACTGGTGACACGGAATGGCAGCCGCTCGTCCGAGCTCGTGACAGCGCAGGAGCTCAGGTGCTCCGCCCCGTAGCCCAGGGAGGGACGGCCGGACAGGGCAGAGGCTCCCTGATGGCGCAGCACCGGTAGCAGGGCGTCCTCAACGACGCGGCCGTCGACCCGGAGGTGCGTTACTTCTCGGCCAGCACGAGCCAACGACGGAAGCGTGGCAGCCGCCACGTCGCGCCGCGTCCGTCTCGATCGCCCGTTGCGAGCTGCACTGGCTCGCCCGATGCCGTCCACGGCGACATCGCGACCAGCGCCGAGGGAGAACCGGCCAGGCGGAGTCGCCAGCCGCTCACCATGGCTGATGGTTGGCGCGGGGCATCCCAATGATCGCCCAGCTGGTTCCGCAGGTCGACCAGGTTGACCACGCGCACGCCCGTCGGGGTCCGGGCGACGCGGAGCCAGACGTGGCCGGCCTCTGGTCGGGCGGAGGTGGGGACCGCGCGACCGGCAGAATCCGTCAGCTCCACCCCGTCCGGGGGCGCAGGGACCAGGCTCGGCTCCGAGACGAGGTGCAGGTAGCGCGCGCCGAAGCGCCAGGCGGCCTGCAGCTCGCGCGCGGCACGGCGGCTAAGCCGTGCCGCGGCCGGGTAGTACTGGTGAGGTCGTGCGGCTCTTGCAGGCGCTGGTCCGGGGCAGAAGACTCGCTGCATGGCCGCACCGGGCTCTCGACGTTCATGGGCACTCGCAGTCGCCATAGGTTTCGTGCTGGCCGCGGGCTGCGGCAGCGGGGCGCCGAACCTTGGAGCCGCATCCACACCACCGTCCGCGTCGAGCGCCACGCCGCAGACAACGCCGGCAGTGACCGCCGGGCCGACCACGCTGGCCACTCTCCCCATCGACCAGGCTCCGGCGGGGTTTGGCGGTCTGTCGTGGTCCCCGGACGCAGCGCTGCTCGCGGCCATCGCCTATCCCGCGGGCGACGTCGGCGCGGTCGTCCCCGAGATGCGTATCTACCGCCCGGACGGGTCCCGCGTCGCCACAGTTGCGGCCGACCAATACGCCTGGCTCGACTCGGCCACGCTGGCCGTGCTCGTTGTCAGCCGGACCGGTGGTGCCCTCGAGGGAACGGCGACGGTCGCGATCTACTCGAACGACGGGCGCCGTGTCACGAGGCTCCCCGGTCGCTGGTTGCAGTCCTTGTTCGGTGGGATCGTCGCGAACGGCAGCGGTATCGTCGCCCTGGTGGGAGCCGACGGTTCCGGCTCCCGCCTCTGGTCGGAACGCGGCGGTCTTTCGCAGCCGTTCGACGGCATCCCCGCGGCGTGGTCCCCGGACGGGACGAAGCTCGCAGTGTTCCTCCCGCCGAAGACAGGACGGGTCGAGCCGTTCGTCCTCGCCAACACCGGCGGAGTCCAGCCGGGCACGATCGAGGTGCTCGACGCTGCATCGCTCGAAGTCCTTGGGAGCTTCCCTGACGATCCGCTCGATAACCGCTTCGCGCCGTTCTGGAGCCCCGACGGCACCTGGATCGCGGGCGATGGCGGCGGCCCGCCGTATGCGCTGACCGCCCTCCCAGTCCCCGGACCGGGAGTGCCCTCGGGCCGCACCGTCGAGCGGCTCGGGGGCGGCGCCGTGCCACTCGGCTGGACCGCGGACGGGCGCCTCATTCACGCTGGCAACCCCCTTCGAGCGTGGGACCCGCGGTTGGGCGATGCGGGCGACATCGCGTGGAATGCGACCGCCCTTGCCGACCCGTGCGGGGGCCGCCTCTACCTGGATCCCACAGGACGCCCGATCGCGGACGTGTCGGCCAACGGCATGCTGTCGCTCCAGCGTGCATCGGGCGAGATGGCGGTGGCTGGTGGCCAGCTCGCCTGCGAGTGCGAGAGCGAGAACAGGCCCGTTGGCGGCCTTCTCCTCGCGCCGATCAAGACGCTGCCGTAGGTGCGATAGGCGAGATCACGCGGCGCAGCGAGACTTCGCCGTCCGACCCTCCGGAATGGGCCCTGTGCTCGTGGGAAACCACCACCATCCACACCCGCTCCGGCAGGAACTGGCCCTCCGGTCCGGCAGGATCTGTCAATGCAGGTGGGTTTGGGTGCCATGAAGACCGCCAGCATCCAGGAGAGAGAGATTGGCCTTCGCCCTCGGAACTTTGGACCGCCAGCTTGCGTCCATGCTGTGATGAAGAGAGCCGCTCTTCTCCTTGCGCTGTGCGTCGTGGCGTCCGCCTGCGCCGGGCCGCGGCAGGCCCCGGGGGCGACCGGAAGTCCCGCCCCCACGCCTGCGGAGGCCTCCGGCTCCGCGACCGTCTCGTCGGTGTTCCCCGCGGAGGCCGCCGGCCTGCCGGTGCTGAGCGTCGCCCAGGCCGTCGCACTCATCGGCGCAGGAAAGCTCGACGGACGGGCCGCCGCGGTGGCGGGCTACTACCTCGCGGTCATCCCGTCCTGCCCGGCCCCCGACCGTTACATCGGGCCACTCGAGAGGTGGTGCAGCTTCACCGCCTTCACCGACCGATCAGAGGACGCCCGGCTGTGCCGGCCCGACGGCGACAACGGAACGAGTTGCAGCCGCCCCACCGCGACCAGCCTCACCCCCTTCCTCGTGTCCGAAACCGGCGGGGCCATCCCGTCCCACGAGGGCGTACTCGGGGGCGGGTTCGACCCCGTTCCGCTCGTCCTCATCGGACACGCCGGCGACGCGCGACAATGGCGCTGCACCGAGCAGACCCAGTCGGCGTGCGCGCGGGCCTTCGTCGTCGACCGGGTGGCCTGGGCCGACGGGCACGCCGTCCCGCTTACCGCGCCGCAGACCGGGGACCAGACCTCCGGCCGCGCGGTCGTGCCCCGCCTCACGCTCGCCCAGGCAGCCGCCGACGCGGGGATCGGCGATGGCCTGCTCACCGGGGCCGCCTTCCGTGCCGGGGACCTCGCCACGGTGGATCCGCGCGAGAACCTCGCGGGCGACGGCATCGTGTGGCTGCTGCGCTCGCTGGGCCCGGGCACGGGGCCGACCCGTCCGGTCACCGAGCAGATCATCGATGACACGACCGGGAAGCTCATCGACACCCTGCCGCTGGCGCTCGAGGCAGCCTACCGTCCCGCGCGCCTGTGGCAGTCGGCCACGGTGGCTGGCCTCGACTGCTGCGGCGGCCAGGAGTTCGCCTTCTATCGGGTGGTCGCGTCCGACGGGACGCTCCTCTACGACGGCATGGTGCCGGGCGGCTCGTCAGGACAGGACGGCTCCACCTCCTTCGGCGTCGGCGCCGTGAGCGGCGGGCCGCTCGTCCTGCCAGCCGGCTCCTATTCGGTGACCGCCTGGCTGGCCTCATGGGACGGCAGCAGCGCGGGCGCTGCGCGCGACGAGTGCGCCACGACCGTCACCCTCGCGCCGCTTGACGACAGGGCGCTGAACGCCGCCCTCCCCGCCGGCGGGCCCTGCCGGCTCTCCCCGGCGCCGCTGCCCACGGCCGGCCCGTAGCCTCGATCCGACGCGCCGGTCGGTACCGCGACGGCCTTGGCGCGTCGGGTGAAACCACCAGCATCCACAGGTCCTGCCGGACTGTCTGGCCCTGACGGTTGACACGCAGGAACTGTCCGAAGGGCCGGTCGTCAGGCGGAGTCGTGCTCGCCAGAGCGCCTGCCGACCCGCGTAGCGGCACGATCTCATGTCCCGCGCAAGGCCGGTTCCTGCCGCACACGTCGAGCACTTCTTGCAGACTCGATCCGAGCCTGCCACGAAGTCACCGCCATCCACACCTCCTGCCGGACTGGATCGGCCGCCCCGCGGATTGTCGCCCGGCGAACGGGCGCGTGGTTGCTCCCCAGGCCGAGGAGCGGCTGGAACGCGGCCTCGGGATTGCCGCGCCGGTTGTGGCGGAAGACGAACTCGTCGAGATGGGCCTGGAGATGAGGACGGCCGACACCGTGGTGCGTCCCGATGAGCCAGGCCTTCATGTTGGAGATCGCCCGGTGCGCGAATGGGACCACCTGCCCGGTCTTGGCGGGGTTGCCCTGGACGCGCCGGTTGTGCGCGTAGCCGAGCGTGGCGAGGACGGGCGGATAGTCAATGAGGGCCTGTGGGCGGCGCCGCTGTCCAAGCGGTGACGTTGGCCCGCCGATGGCGGGCGGCGGCGGTTGCGGATTCCGTAGCGCGAGCCATCGACCAGCACGGATCAGGTTGCCGATTGGTCTCTGAAGTGCGATTGTCGCGGCACAGGCGGCACCCGGATTCGAGTGACATTCTTCCGCTGCCAATCTCATGTCACTTCCCTGCCAATTTCGTAGATCCCCTACACACAGCCCCGGCGTTCTCGCCCGCACGCGAGCCTCTTGACAAACCCCTTGACAGAGACGCGCTTCCCCCCTTGACAAGCCGCCGAACCCCTTGACAAGGCCCCAATTCGGGCGCATCATCCCACCCTCGAAGCCGTGTCAAGACTTGACACGGCCCTAAGTGTGTCCGGGCGGTCGTGCGGAAGGGAACGCCGGTCGCCGGCATCACCCCATCGGCCCCGCGCCAGCCCGACGTCCCGTCGCCGAACCGACGCCCCGTCCACACCAGTCGAGAGGTCCCTTGTCCGCAGGCGTCGTCGCCACCGTCAAGTCGAAGATCGACATCG
>JAJYJR010000518.1 GCA_021789355.1 Chloroflexota bacterium
CGATCGAGCTCGACGCAATCGTGCTCGACATCGGCCTGCCGGACCGGTCGGGGTTCGAGGTGGCCCGGCGCCTGCGCCATGACGGGTGCCAGGTGCCGATCCTGATGCTGACCGCCCGCGACGCGGTCAGCGACCGCGTGGAGGGGCTCGACGCCGGCGCCGACGACTACCTGGTGAAGCCGTTCGCGTACGAAGAGCTGCTGGCGCGGCTGCGCGCCCTCGGGCGGCGGCCTCCGGCCCGGAAGCTGGTCCGGCTCGCCGCGGGTCCGATCGCACTCGACGAGGCGAAGCGGCGCGTGACCGTAGACGGCCGGTCGGTGGATCTCAGCCAGCGCGAGTTCTCGATCCTTGAGTGCCTGCTGCGCCGGCCGGGCCAGGTCCTCACCCGTGACCAGCTGCTGGACTACGCGTGGCCCTACGGCGTCGCCTTGACGCCCAACACGGTCGAGGCGTACATCCACCTCCTGCGGGACAAGCTCGGCCCGGCCGCGGACCGCGTCGAGACGGTGCGCGGCGTGGGGTATCGGCTGCGTGAAGACTGACTCCACGACGCATCCCGCGCTGCGCGATCCGGCGGCCACGGCCGGGGGGGAGACGGGGGAAGCGTCGCTGCTGCGCCGCACTCGCTGGCGGCTGATCGCGTGGAGCGGCGGCCTGACGTTCCTGATCCTGGCGCTCCTGGGGATCGCGGTGTATGCGGCGGTGGCGAACTCGCTCGACACGAGCGCCACGGCACAGCTCCAGCGCCGGGCCGAAGAGATCGGACGGTTCATCGAGCACAGCGGCGCGTTCCCCCAGCGGCCCCAGGTCGGCATCGCGTTCGGAGGCGAGTCGGGCGGCACGATCGCCTTCATCGTGGCGCCCGGCGGGACGGTGCAGGGCGGGACCAATGCCGGCCTGCCGGCCGGCCTGCCGGATGCCGGAGGTGTGGCCGCCTCGCAGCAGTCCGGCAGCGACGTACGCGATGCGACCGTGTCCGGGATCCCGGTCCGCATCTACTCGCTCGCCGTACATGGGCCGGACGGCACCTACGTGGTCCAGGTCGTTGGTGACCAGACGTCCGAGGAACGGTTGCTCGGCACGCTCGTCTCCGTGCTGGTGTTCGGCGGCCTGGGGGCCGTGCTGCTCGCCATCGCGGCGGGATATGTCTACTCCGGCCGCGCGCTGGTCCCCATCCGGGAATCGATCCGGCGCCGCCAGGACGCGCTGCGCCGCCAGCGGGAGTTCACCGCCAACGCCAGCCACGAGCTCCGCACGCCGCTGACGGTGATACGGGCGAGCGCCGCGGACCTGCGGCGCAACCGCTCGAGACCGGTGGAGGAGGTGGGCGAGGCCCTGGACGACATCGAGAGCGAGGTCGCGCACCTGACGGCACTCGTCGACGACCTGCTGCTGATCGCCCGGACCGACTCGGGCGTGGTCGACATGGAGCACGCGCCGCTGGACCTCGCCGACGTGGCGGCGGAGGCGGTCGGCGTCCTCTCGCCGGTCGCCGGGCAGCGTGGCGTCACCGTGGTGGTCGATCCTCGCCCGGCGGCGGTCGAGGGCGACCCGCTGCGGTTACGGCAGCTGGTCACGATCCTGGTCGACAACGCGGTCGTCCACACGCCGGCGGGCGGCACGGTGCTCGTGCGAGTCCGGCCCGAAGAGCGCGAGGTCACCCTCGAGGTGCTCGACGAGGGGCCGGGGATCCGCGAGTCGGACCTGGACAGGGTCTTCGAGCGGTTCTGGCGGGCCGACGACGCGCCACCGGGCGGCACGGGGCTCGGGCTCTCCATCGCCCGCTGGATCGTGGAACGCCACGGTGGCACGATCTCCGCCGGCAATCGCCCCGAGGGCGGCGCCCGGTTCGAGGCCCGGTTGCCCGCTCCACCCGCGATCTCGGTCGGGCACGACTGGACGGCGGGCGAACGGCCGCCCGACCCGGCCACCCAGGGGTAGCCGGCGCCTGCGAACGAAGGGAGTCCGGCGATGCGAGAGTCAACGCCACTGACGGTCAACGGCCGCGAACACGTGTTCCCGCTGTCGGCGGACCGCAGCCTTCTCTCGGTGCTTCGCGACGTCCTCGGGCTGACCGGCGCGAAGCCCGGTTGCGGAGAGGGCGAATGCGGGGCGTGCACCGTGCTGGTGGACGGCGATCCGGTCCGCTCGTGCACCGCTGCCGTCCGCGACGTGGCTGGCCGCTCCGTCACCACGGTCGAGGGGCTTTCACCGGATGGCAGGCTGCACCCCGTGGCGGTGGCGTTCCTGGAGGAGGATGCGCTGCAGTGCGGGTTCTGCACGTCGGGCATGGTGGTGAGCGCCGCGGCTCTCCTGGCCAGAGACCCGAACCCGGACGAGGCCGCGATCCGGGAGGCGATGAACGGGAACGTCTGCCGGTGCGGCGGCTACCACGGGATCCTGCGCGCGGTGGCGCGGGCGGCCGAGCTGGCGCGCGGCATGGACGGCGGGTTCCGGGTTGCCGGGGAACTGCGCGCCGCGGCGCCGCAGGCGGGGTGGATGCCCCGGCCGCCCGTTCCCTGGGACCTGCAGGAACCTGCGAAGCGCGACTACTTCGGGACGCTGGGGGCGGGGCTTGTCGTCGTGCTGCCGGCCGAGGAGGTCGCGCGCAACCGTCCGGGCGAGCCGGGCCCCTGGCGCGCCAACGGCGGCGCATGGGTCCACGTGGGCGCGAACGAAGTCGCCACGGCGTTCACCGGCAAGGTGGACCTGGGCCAGGACAACCGGACCGCGCTGACGATCATCGTCGCCGAGGAGCTGGGGATGCCGTTCGCCGCCGTCCGGCTCGTGGTGGGCGATACCGACGTGTGCCCGTACGACGTCGGCACGTTCGGGAGCCGGTCGATCCCGGATGCCGGCGACTACCTGCGGGCCGCCGCGGCCCAGGCGCGCCAGCTGCTGGCCGAGATGGCGTCCCGCGAGCTGCGCATGGAGGCCCGTGAGCTCGTGGTCTCGGGCTGCCGCGTGCGGGCCCGCTCCGGGGAGCCGTCGATCGGTTTCGCGGAGCTGCTGCACGGCGTGCACCGGGTGGGGATGGCGACCATCGGCCCGGCGTCCGGCCCGGCGGCCGGCCCGGCAACCGGCCAGGTGCCCGCGTCGGAGGGACCCGGGAGCTGGGCGACCGGAGGGGGTGTCCCGAAGCCCGCGGCGCGCGAGGCCGTGGCCGGCGAACGCCGCTACCTGGCGGACATGGACCGCCCGAACATGCTCCACGGGAAGGTGCTCCGGGCGCCCGCCTTCGGCTCGACCCTTCGGTCGCTCGACCTGTCGGCGGCGGAGGCGATGCCCGGCGTCACCGTCCTGCGCGAGGGGGCGTTCGTGGGCGTGGCGGCACCCTCGCTGCCGGCCGCGGTGCGAGCCGTGGAGGCGATCCGCGCCGAGTGGGACCACGCGGCCCAGCCCTCGGAGCCGGGGATCGTGGAATACCTCCGGTCGCACCCGGTGCCGGGCCTGGGCTGGGAGGGCCCGGTGCGCGAGGAGTCGGGCGACGTGGAGTCGGCGCTGGCGACGTCCGCCGTACGACTCGACGCCACCTACACGGCCGCCTACATCGCGCACGTGCCGCTGGAGACACGGGGGGCGATCGCGGAGTGGGACGGCGACCGGCTGACCGTCTGGACGGGCACCCAGCGGCCCTTCGGCGTCCGCGCTCAGCTCGCCGGCGAGCTCGGGATGCCCCAGGAGCGGATCCGCGTCATCGTGCCCGACACGGGCGGGGGCTGGGGCGGCAAGCACACCGGCGACGCTGCGGTCGAGGCGGCCCGCCTGGCGCGGGCGGCCGGGCGGCCGGTCAAGGTGCGATGGAGCCGCGAGGACGAGACGACCTGGGCCTACTTCCGGCCGTTCGCGGTCATCGACGTGCGCAGCGGTGCGGCCGGTGACGGGAGGCTGGCGGCCTGGGACTTCACGAACATCGACTCCGGCCCCAACGCGCTCGAGACGCCCTACGAGGTCGCCCACCGGCGGGTCGCGTACCGGCCCGCGGCCTCGCCGCTGCGCGCCGGCTCGTACCGGGCCCTGGCGGCCACCGCCAACAACTTCGCCCGGGAATCGCACATGGACGAGCTTGCGCACCGCCTGGGCGCCGATCCGCTCGAGTTCCGGCTCCGGCATCTTCGCGACGACCGCCTGGCGGCCGTCCTTCGTGCGGCCGCCGAGCGCGCGGGCTGGGGCCGGCCGCTGGAGGCCGGTCGTGGGCTCGGCCTGGCGTGCGGGCGCGAGAAGTGGGCCCGCATCGCGACGGTGGCGGACGTCCGCGTGCACGAAGACGGCCGGCTCCAGCTGCTCCGCGTCGTCACCGCTTACGAGTGCGGCCGCGTCGTGGACCGGCCGGGCCTGGTGAAGCAGGTCGAGGGCGCGACCGTGATGGGCCTCGGCGGCGCGCTGTTCGAGGCAGTGCACTTCGAGGATGGGCGCATCCTCAACGCGAAGCTCTCGCAGTACCGGGTCCCGCGGTTCGCCGACGTGCCCCCCATCGAGGTGATGCTGATCGACCGCCCCGACATCCCCTCCGCGGGCGGCGGCGAGGTGCCCATCATCGCCATCGCGCCCGCCATCGCGAACGCGCTCTTCGCGGCCACCGGCCGGCGCATCCGCGACATGCCCCTCGTGCCCGACGGCGTCGTGCGCTGAAGGACGCGACCGGCCCGCGTCCCCGGGACCGCGGCCCTCCGGGACGTCGCGCGCACGGCTATACTAGGGGGGAGTATAGAGCCGGCGGAGCGCGGTTCGGGCCCGACCCGGCCGCGTCCACCGGCGAGGGAGCGCCAGTTGTCCGTTCAGTCAGATCGG
>JAJYJR010000519.1 GCA_021789355.1 Chloroflexota bacterium
GGCTCAGATGAACAGCAGCTGGCCGTCGCCGGCCGCGGCGAGGAACCCGGCGATCCCCTCGATGCCGTCCACCAGCGGGTCGAGGTCGGCCTGGTCCAGCTTCAGGATGTCGATGGACTGTGCGCAGGCGTGGATCTCGACCTCGCCCAGCTCCTTGGCCTGGCGCAGCGTGTCGGCCCAGTTGACCTGGCCCGCCTCCAGCGCGGCGGCCAGCCGGGGCGCCCCGTCGGGATCGGCGTCGGCGGAGAGGCCGCGGGCGTGCCCGATCCGGTCGGCCCGGAACGCCTCCAGGCCCCAGTACTGCAGAAGGATGCGCACGGGGCGACCCAGGACCGCCGCCCCGGCGGCGAAGACACTCGCCGAGGTCAGCCGGTCGTCGGTGCCGGAGAAGAGCACGATCGAGAGCGGTTCGTCCATCTCTGCCTCACACGGGCTGGGGGATCGGTGGCGCTTCGTGGGTCGCTGCGGGCCCTGGCGTGGCGGCCACGCCGAGCATCCCGAGGCGCGTGAGACGGCGCATCAGCACCGCGTGCATGATGTCGCACGCCCGGATGATGTCGGGATCGGCGAGCCAGTAGCGCACCTCGCGGCCGTCCCGCGCGGCCTCCACGATGCCGGCGCTGCGCATCACCGCGAGATGCTGGGAGACGCTCGGCTGGGGCACGCCCAGCTCGTCCGCCAGCCGTCCGACCTCGCACGGACCCTCGGCCAGGCGATGAATGATCTCGAGGCGTCGCGGGTTGGCGAGCGTCTTCAGGACCGTGGCCTGCATGACGCAGATCTCATCCATGCGTGCAACCATGGACGCATGCGCACAGATGCATCAGTGCCGTCATGGCCTGAGCGGCCTGTGCCTCTCAGCCTCAGACGGACCGGGCCGGTTGCCCTATCCCGACAGGACTGGTGACCCGGTGGCGCCGGCGCAGCATGACGCCGGCAGGAGGCACCCCGCCACGCCGGGTGGCGCGGCAGGCGTCCACCGGCCCGGCGACAGGCGGGCGTCGCCCGGGGTCAGTAGGCGCCCCCCTGGCCCGAGACCTTGCCCCGGAACCGCCAGTAGATGAAGGCCGTGTAGACCAGGACGATCGGCATGCCGATGAGGGCGATCACGAGCATCGCGGTCAGGGTCAGGTTGGACGACGAGGCGTTGTCGACGGTCAGGCTGCGCGCGGCGTCCCCCAGCGCGGGAAGCAGGTTCGGGTACAGCCCCACACCCATGATCCCGATCAGCGAGACGATCGACAGCGACGACAGCGCGAAGGCGAGGCCGTCCCGCCCCGCGCGCAGTGCGATCGGATACGCCCCGGCGACGATGACGAACGCCGCCGGTACCAGCCACGCGAGCGGGTTGTCGTAGTTGCCCCAGAGGTGCGACGCGTCGGCGTGCGAGTAGAGGGTGACCACCACCCACAGGGCCGCGAAGACGGGCCACGCGAGCGCTGCCGCGCGCCGGCTGCGGGCCTGCACGGCCCCGTCCGTCTTCAGCGTGAGCCATGTCGCGCCCTGCATGACGAACATCGACAGGGCCAGGAGGCCCACCGACAGCGCGAACGGGTTCAGCATGCCGATGAGGCCGCCGCGGTAGTCACCTGCGGCGTCGATCGGCACACCGCGGAGGACGTTGCCGATCGCGACTCCGAAGAGGAGCGCCGGCAGGAAGGAGCCGATCGCGAACGCCACGTCCCACGCTCGCCGCCAACCGGCCGACTCGAGCTTCGAGCGAAACTCCAGCGACACGGCCCGGAAGATCAGCGCGAGCAGCAGCAGGATCAGCGCCAGGTAGAAGCCCGAAAACACGGTGGCGTAGACGGGCGGAAACGCGGCGAACAGCGCGCCGCCCGCGGTCAGCAGCCAGACTTCGTTGCCGTCCCAGACCGGTCCGATGGCACGCATCACCGTGCGCCGTTCGTCGTCATCGCGCGCCACGAACAGGTGCAGCGTCCCGGCGCCGAGGTCGAACCCGTCCAGCACCGCGTAGCCCACCAGCAGGACACCGACCAGCAGGTACCAGATCGAGGCAAGGTCGGGCATCGCTCAGGCCCCCCGGGCCGTCAGGCCCCTGCGCGTTCGCGCCGCGTCCTGTTCGGCCAGGAGCTCCTCTTCGCCCACCTCGGCCGTCACCGGCTCCGGGCCGTGGAGGATCTCCCGCCGCAGCAGGTAGAGCCACAGCGTGCCCAGCAGCGCATACACCACCACCAGCAGCAGCAACGAGATCAGGACGTCCACGCCGCTCACGGCGGTCGAGATCCCCTGGCTGGTCCGCATGACGTCATACACCACCCACGGCTGCCGGCCGACCTCGGCGGTCATCCAGCCCAGCTGCTGGGCGATCAGCGGCAGCGGCGTCACGGCGACGGCGAGGCGCAGCCAGTTGGGGTGCCGGGTCAGCGTGCGTCGCCACGCGAACCAGGCCAGCGCAACCATCACCAGCAACATCAGCGTGCCGATCACCACCATGTTGTGGTAGGCCAGGAACGTCAGCGTGACGGGTGGCCAGTTGCTGGGGGGAAACGCCTGGAGCCCCTTGATCACCGCGTCGAAGCTCCCGAACGACAGGAAGCTCAGGAGGCGCGTCACGACGATCGCCGGCCCCTGGAACGCGTCGGCCGGGCTCTGGGTCGGGGGGAGCGAGATGATGACCATGTCGGCCCCGGGGGTGGTCTGGTAGAGGCCCTGCATCGCGGCGAACTTGGCCGCCTGCTCGTGCGCGACCTCGCGCGCGCTCACGTCCCCGGTGAGGAACATGAGTCCCGACGAGATCAGTGCGACCGTGATGCCCAGCACGATGCTCGTGCGAGCCACGGCGAGGTGACGTCGCCGGAGCAGGAACCAGGCCGCGACCCCGACCATCAGGAACGCGCCCACGGCCCACGCCGACACGACCGTGTGAATGAAGCGGGGCATGGTGGAGGGGTTGAACACGGCCGCCCAGAAGTCGGTGAGCCGTGCCTTGCCGTCGACGATGGTGTAACCGGCGGGCGTCTGCATCCACGAGTCGGCCACCACGATCCAGAATGCCGACAGGGTCGAGCCGACCGCCACCATGACCGCGGCGAACCAGCGCAGACGCGACGAGATCCGGCCGCCTCCGAACAGCAGCAGGCCGAGAAAGGTCGACTCCAGGAAGAACGCGAAGATGCCCTCGGCCGCCAGGGGCGATCCGAAGATGTCGCCCACGAACTTCGAGTAGGCGGCCCAGTTGGTGCCGAACTGGAACTCCATCACCACGCCGGTCGCCACGCCCACGGCGAACGTGAGGGCGAACAGCTTCGTCCAGAACGCGGCGGCCCGGTCGTACACTTCTCGGCCGGTCCGCCACCGCAGGGTCTCCAGGATGGCGATGAGCAGCCCGAGTCCGATCGTGATCGCGGGGAAGACGAAATGGAACATGACGGTCAGCGCGAACTGCGCCCGGGCCAGCATGATGGGATCCACTGGGCACCCCTTTCTGGTCTTCGCTGGGACTTTCGCGCGGTCCACCGGCGGGCGGTAGGCCCGAAGGACCCGAAATGGGCGCGGGTGTCCGGCGACCCCACCCCGTCGACACGGCGGCCGGCGAGGAGGAGAGGACGGGAAACGAGTGCCGAGTGAGGGAACGACCGTGAACGAGCCCACGCCGCGGGTGGCGACCTTCGACTGCTACGGGACGCTGGTGGACTGGGAGGGCGGCGTTGGCGCGTTCCTCTACGATCTCGCGCTCCGGCGCCGTGACCCCGACCTGCGACCCGGGCAGGAGCTGCGCGACCGATGGGAGGCGATCCAGTTCGGGCTGCTCGGCGGTCCCTACCGGCCCTACCGGGAGATCCTGGCCGAGAGCCTCCGCCGCTACGAGGCGGAGCGCGGGTACGAGTGGGATCCGGGAGACGGAGAAGCGCTGGTCCGGTCGATGCGCTCGTGGCAACCCTTCCCGGACACCCGGCCCGCGCTTCGCCAGGCACGCGAACAGGGGCTGCGCCTGGTGATCGTCTCAAACACGGACCGCGACATCATCGAGCACACCCTCCGGCACCTCGAAGTGCCCTTCGACGGGGTCGTGACGGCGGAGGACTGCGGCGCCTACAAGCCCGCGGAGACGGTCTTCCGCCAGGCCCTCGACCGGATCGGGGAGCCCCCGGAGCGCGTGGTCCACGTCGCGTTCGGGTTCCGCTACGACATCGGCCCGGCCCAGCGGCTCGGCATGCGGACCGCCTGGGTCAACCGGCACGTGGAGACGGCGCCCGGCCCGGAGCGACCGGACCACGAGTGGCGCGACCTGTGGGGGCTGGCGGAGCTGGCCGGCGGACGCGGCCCGATGCCCGCGCCGGGCGCCGGGCCCACGACGCGCTGAGGGGGCCAGGCCGACACCCCGGTCGGGACCGGCCGCCACGCGCCCGGACCGGCCAGAACGACCTACCCGTCAGGGCGGCCCGCTCTCCGTGTGGCCGGGCCGGAGTGGGCCATTCGGCAGGTTGGCTCGCGCGGCCGCGCCCGGACAATTGGCGAGTTCAGCGTCCCGCACGGCAGAATTCCCCTCATGTCCGCATCGCTTCCGACGCCCGACGCCACCGAGCACGCCGTCCACCTGCGGCTCGTCCAGCCGTGGACCGGCGATCTTACCCGCGCCCGCCGCTCGCTCGAGAATGGCACGGGCGACTGGCTCGGGAACCGCCTCGCCGGGCCGGCCGACCGGCCGGACGTGCGGCGCTACGAGAGCGACCTGGTCCTGCCGATGCGCGAGCAAGCCCGCCACATGGTGCTGCGGAAGGCGGCGCTGGTGGATCTCGGCCC
>JAJYJR010000520.1 GCA_021789355.1 Chloroflexota bacterium
CCAGGTGTGGGCGTAGCCGACCAGCTCGAACGCCTGGCCTCGCAGCGGGTGGAAGGGGTGGGTCACCCGAAATCGCTGCGGATCGCTGGCACCAGCTGCAGTTGAAGGCCTACGCCAACGGCGCGGCAGAGCGGGTGTGCGACTGGATCGACCGCCACTTCCCGCGACGGCGCCGCACGAGCCTGCGCAACGCGAAGCGCCTCGCGCTCGTCTTGGCCCTCGCCCGGGCCGAGCTGGCGAACCAGGCCGATCTCTCGCTCTACGCGCGCATCGTGAAGGACCGCCTCTCGGCCTTGCCCATCGAGTTCGAGGTGCGCTGGCGCCCGGGCGAAGGTCGAGGTCGGCTGCCCGATCTGCCGGAAGCGGCAGCGCACCGTGGCGCGCCGGGAGAAGAAGCAGGCCGCGTAGGGGCAGAGGTGCCCGGGCGGTCGGTATGCCGCAGCAGTCTGAACTGTTGACATCCCTCGCGACGCCGCGCAGACTGACTGGAAATCAGAAAAGGACCCGGTTCATAAATGGACCAAAAACAACTCTCATTTCCAAGCGACGCTAAGGCCGTGCGGCGGATCGAAGGCGCCCTCGGGCCAGTCTTCACCCGCCGGGACCTCGAGCGTCGCGGCCTCGGTGACCGTCCCCTCATCTCCCGGCTACTCCGCTCAGGCTACCTCCGCCGGGCTTCGCGCGGCGTCTACGAGATCGCGGAGGCGCCGCAGGTCAAGATCTCCCACGAGTACGTGCTCGCGCTCGCCATCCCGTCGACAACCGACGACGCCTACATCTCGTGGCGCTCGGCCCTCGCCTACTACACCCTCACCGAGCAGATGGCCAAGGTCGTCTATGTTGCCGTGGCTGCCACTCGGCCGGACGCCAGCGTCGGCGGCGCCAGGGTCAAGTTCGTGATCCAGGGGAAGGACCGCCGATACGACATCCGCGATGTGCCCCTGTCGGGGACGAAGGTGCGGATGGTGTCGCCGGAGAAGGCGGTCATCGACGGACTGGACCGCCCGGACCTCTCCGGGGGCCTCGACGACGTGGTGCGTGCGCTCGCGAGCCGGTCGCAACTTGACTACGCGCACCTCGTGGAACTCGCCGGGCGCCACCCGTCCGGCACGCTTGGCAGGCGCCTCGGCTACCTGATGACCGTGTTGGAGCTCGGCGACCCCGCGCCACTGCGCCGGCGGATCTCTCGGTCCAACAAGCCGATGCGACTTGACCTCGACGAGGAGCGGCACGGACCGGTCGACAAGGAGTGGCAGGTGATCGATAACGTTGGGATCGCCGAAATCCGGGATTGGGCCCAGCCGTGAGGCCCGACCTCCCGCCACTCGGACAGCTCCTCCTCGAGAACGCCTTTACCGCGGACGACATGGCCGACCTCGTCCGCGAGCGGGTGAGCAAGCGGCTCGCGCCAGCCTTGTCTGACCGGGATGCCCCGCCCCAGGAGGAGGCGGCCGCGGCGGGGCCTGCACGATCCGAGGGCGAGATCGACTACGCCCTGGCACGGTTCGTCGCCGCCAACTGCGCAGCCGCCAACCTCTACGCCGAGTCTCCCACACCCTTCGTCCTGAAGGGCGGCCTCGCGGTGTTCTCGTGTTTCGCCGGCCCCCGCCGCTCCAAGGATGCGGACCTGTCGCCCTCGAGCCTCGAGGTCGAGGTCGAGGGCCTGGAGCCGCCGGACCTCATCGTGGCGCCGGCTGGAATGCGTCTTCTCGATCCCACGCAGGAGACCGACGACGGGTGGCGGATCCCAATTGAGTTCACCACGACCACGGGCGACGACAAGATGCAGGTGATCTGCGACCTGAACAAGGGCGTCCGGGTCATCCGCCGGCAGCCGGCCGTCAAGCGACCGTTCGACTCCCCCTTCACCACGGCGCCCATCGAGGTCTGGGTCGCCCGCCCCGAGGAGATCATCGCCGAGAAGATCAGCGCCCTCCTCCGCCGGCGAAACGGCAGGCTGCGGGACATCCTCGACATCGAGCACCTACTCGGGGTGTCGGACGCCATCGGTCTGCAAGTCGACCGCATCCGCCCCATCGCCGTGGAGGCGATCCGGGAGCTTCTCGAGTACCAGAACCTCCGGTATTCCGTGCGAAGCTAACCTCACATACTATTGACAATAGCGCCGCATACGACCAATAGTATGTGCTATGGGAAGGACCAGGCGATCGCTGTTCCCGGGCACCCAGCGGCAGGCCGTCGAGCTCGGTGCCCGGCTCCGGCTGGCCCGCCGACGGCGTGGCCTCAGCATCGCCGAGATGGCGCAGCGCGTTCTCGCCTCGAGCCCGACGATTTCGCGGCTCGAGCACGGGGACCTCTCCGTCAGCGCCGCGATCCTCGCGCGCTACCTCGAAGTCCTGGGCCTTGCCTCCGACATCAACCGGATCGCCGAGCGTGACGAGGTCGGCGACGCCATCGCCGACGCACGGCTCGGGAGGCCGCGCCGCGCCCGCTCGCGAGGTCTCGCCGATGAGCTTTGAGCGCCGGCAGGACCTCATCATCGTCCTGGACGCCCCCGAGCTCGGCGAGCGTCGACCGGTCGGCGTCATCACCCGCTGGCCCGGCCCGATCCTCTCCGTCGGGTTCCAGTACGCGCGCTCGTGGCTGGCCGACACAGGCCGGCGGTTCGCCATCGACCCGACCCTCTCGCTCACCGACGGGCTCCAGACCGTCCCTGGCCGCCGGCTGCCGGGCATCTTCGCCGACACGGCGCCCGACAAGTGGGGCGAGGCGCTGATGGTCCGTCGCGCGGGGCACGGCCTCGACGCCTGGGACCTCCTCGTCGGCGTGGCCGACGAGACGAGGATGGGCGCGCTTCGCCTCCAGGACGGCGTGAACGGCCCGTTCATCGCCAATCGCGAGCCGGCCATCCCCCCGTATGTCCGGCTCCGCACGCTCCAGGAGATAGCCGGGCGCTTCGAGGACGATCCCAGCTCACTGACCGACGAGCAGGTGGCGCTCCTTGTGGCGCCGGGCTCTTCCCTCGGTGGCGTGCGCCCGAAGGCGAACTACCGTGGGCCGGACGGGGCACTCTGGATCGCGAAGTTCCCCTCGCGGATCGACCGACGTGACGTCGGCGCCTGGGAGCGCGTCTACGCCGAGCTTGCCGGAGCAGCCGGCATCGAGGTCGCGGAGACGGAGCTCATCAGGTTGGTCGGCCCGGCTCGGACGTTCGTGACCCGACGCTTTGACCGGACCGCCGACGGCCGACGGCTGTACGCCTCGGCGCTGACCCTGTCGGGTCGAACTGACACCGAGGGCGCGGACTACATCGACATCGCTCAGGCGATCGCCGACCAGGTGGCGCCTGCTCACGTCCGTGACGACCTCGCCCAGCTCTACCGGCGCATGGCGTTCAACGTGCTTGCGGGAAACCGCGACGACCACCTGCTCAATCACGGCTTCCGGCGCCACGCGACGGGCTGGCGCCTCGCCCCCGCCTTCGACCTCAACCCCGCGCGGGAGATGCGCGAGCATGTGACGGCCGTGAACGGCAGGACCGTCTCACCGACGGCGACCGACGTCCTCGACGTCCGCTCGTTCTTCAGGTTGTCGGAGCGCGAGGCCCGGACCATCATCGACGAGGTGGCCGGCGTCCTCACAGGTTGGCGGGCAGTGGCGACGGCAGCCGGCATTGAGCGTGCCGAGCAGGACGAGGTCAGCATCGCGTTCAGCGCGCTCGAGACCGCGGCCGCGTTCTGACCGCCCTCCGATGGCGAGGCAGCACGAGGGTCGTGACTGGTGCGGCAGGACGGTGGGCTTGGAGGTCTCCTGCTCACGTCAGCCCGCGGGGCCTGCCGATGCCTCTGCGGCTACGAGGTCAGATCGCGCAGCGATGAGCTCGGCAAGCTCGACTTCGTCGCCGGTCGTCCGCGAGCAGTCGACGTAGATGCCCCAGCCGCCGGCCTTGCGGATCCGGCGAAGCAGCTCGTCGATGACGCTCGCCGGACCGGCATCGGGCCGGCAGTGGCGCCGGCCGGGACGTGGGGGCATCGGCCGGGGCACGGGGGCATCGGGCCGGGGCCGAGGGCATCGGCCGGGGCACGGGGGCATCGGGCCGGGGCCGAGGGCATCGGCCGGGGCACGGGGGCATCGGCCGGGGCACGGGGGCATCGGGCCGGCAGTTGCGCCGGACCGGCATCGGACCGGCAGTGGCGCCGGACCGGCATCGGGCCGTGGCGCCGGACCGGCATCGGACCGGCATCGGGCCGGCAGTTCCTGCGTATCTACCATGGCGGGAACGTTGTGCAGGATGTTGCGCCGCGCGAACGGGTGCGCGTGGCCCGCGTCACGCTCGTGGCCACGCATCCCGCCCGTGGCCCCGGGGCGTGCATGCGTGAATGACCGCGCGGGTGCCGCATCGGACCGCCCGGTGGGACCCCGGCGAGCGGCGAGACGGCCCCGTCCAGCGGCCAGGCAGCGCCGTCCGCGCACACGGGTCCCCGGGTGGCAGTTACGCAGGGAATCGGCCCGCGCCGCCCGATAGCGTGCTCCCCGTGCAAGCGGCGCAGAAACCGCGTGGCGGGCGGGTTCGAGCGCCGGTGTGGGCGTGCGGGGCGCGACGTACTGCCGGCGCGGGCGTGCGGGGCGCGGGGCGCGACGTACTGCCGGCGCGGGCGTGCGGCGCGCGGGGCGAACGGGGCGTGGGCGCAGGCGTGCGGCGCGCGGGGCGAACGGGGCGTGGGCGCAGGCGTGCGGGCGCGACGTACTGCCGGCGCCGGTGCGGGCGCCGAGGGGCGCG